>CAVLCI010000001.1:0-67761 GCA_963661415.1 Bifidobacteriaceae bacterium
GAGAAAGTTAGTACTGAAAAAACAGCAGAAATTTGTAGAAAAATGTTAGGAATGAATATGGATTTAAATGCAATCATGGATTGTACTGGATTATCTGAAGAGAAAGTTTTAGAAATTAAAAATACTTTAAGTTAGGAGGAATTATGAACGAAATCTATCATCGAATCAGTGTTCGCAAATTTACAGACCAACCTGTTGAACAAGAAAAGATCCTACAAATCTTAAAAGCAGGTATGCAAGCACCTAGTGCATGCAACCAACAACCTTGGGAGTTTTATGTTGTTGAAAACAAAGAAAAAATCAATGCGTTATCAAAAGCTTCTCCATACGCTTCACCTTGTGCGAATGCACCAGTTGTTATTGTACCCGTTTATAAAACAGAGAATTTGCCTGCACCTATGTTCGCACAAATTGACTTATCTATTTCCCAGGAAAATATGTGGTTAGAAACCGATTCTTTAGGATTAGGTGGTGTTTGGATTGGAATTGCACCATTAGAAGATCGCATGAAAGAAGTAGAACAAATCTTAGAAATTCCTTCTCATTTACATGCGTTTTCTTTGTTCGCACTTGGATATCCTGCAGAAAGCCGTAACCAACAAGATCGTTTTGATGAAAAAAGAATACACTATTGTAAATAACACCAGCCTAAGCTGGTGTTATTTGTTTAGAAACAATTCAATAGAATCATATAAACTGCTGTACCAAAGAATACACTTAAGATTTGATTCTTTTTATAAATGTGAATCAAAGCAGTAAAGATAGAAGCAACAATCATAGAAATTGCGGAATGAAAATCTGCTGTCGTTAAACTTTTTAAACTATAAACTACTAAGATTGCCATTAATGCTGGAGGTAATAAATCTGAAAGCTTTTTGATTTTAATAGGCATTGTTCTTTTTCCAAAGGCAAGCCATGGTAAAGATCTTTCAAAATAGATAATGATAGAACATAATACAATAACAATCGCTGCAGTAAACTTATTCATAAGATTCTCTTCCTTTATTGATACCTAACATCAACAATCCACTTGTAATCAACAAAGATGGCAACAAGAAATTATCTGCGCCAATCAACAATAAAAATAAAATAGAACATCCTCCACCAATGAGTGCTGGTCCATGATCTTTTGTATTTCTCCATTGATCTACAACGATTGTAATAAATAAAGCAGTTAACGCAAAATCAATACCTTGTATATTTGTTGGAATCAGATT
The DNA here is from genome assembly GCA_963661415.1 of Bifidobacteriaceae bacterium. Lineage (GTDB taxonomy): Bacteria > Bacillota_I > Bacilli_A > Erysipelotrichales > Erysipelotrichaceae > Bulleidia. Next base: position 1,218 of record CAVLCI010000001.1, read on the forward strand.
TCCTACAAGTCCTCCAACAATTGATCCTAGTATCCAACTCACTTGAGAAAACAATTGGATATAAAATTGTGTTTTAGATTTATCCAAATTACTAGGATATTCTGTAATTGAATTCAACAATGCATACGTTTCATCTGTTAATGAATGAATCATATACGGTAACTTCTTACCTGTTTTTTTAAAATCATCCAAGTAAGATAATCCATAAAAAATTTGTCTTGTAGACATAAAAGCACATGTCAATAAAACAGTAATCAAAGTCGCTCCAGTCGCAAAAAAAGAAGCTAGTACCATTTGAAATGCACCTGTATAAATAAACATCGAACAAATTGCCGACCAAGCCCATCCAAACCCACCTTGTGCCATTACTAAACCATACGCACAAGATACAAAGAAGTAACTCACCATAATTGGTGATGTTTTTAATAACGCAAATCTTATTTCTTTTTTCATAATAGAAACTATTATACACAAAAATAGAAGGTCACCCTTCTATTTTCTTATTTTTTTGAAATTCATTTTCTAATATTTCCGCAAAGTCTTCTATGATATATCCAGAATTATCTTTTTCCCAAAAAATACATAGATTTCTTTCAAATTGTGTATCACGTACATAGAAAGGAACTCTTTCTATCGTTTGTGAGAAATGAGATAAAACAGGATTACCATCAATTGGAATATAACCTTTATTACTTACAACCATTAATCTTGCTTCTTTTAAACTATTTGCGTATAAGAATTCCCCTTCAATATTAAAAGTCGTTTGGTAATATTGTTTTTCATCAAATTCTTGTCCTTTATTACAAATCAATATACAAGGTGTATTTCTTAAATCTTCACTTGTTACTTTTTTTAGTTTTGAAATTGGATTATCTTTTGCGATTTCAATATAACAATGATTCTTCTGTACGATTACATTATTCGCACTATTAAAGAAAGCACGTCTTTGATCTGACAATAAAATATCCAATTCTTCTCGCAATAACTTTCTACGCAATTCTTCATGATTATCCGTTATGATTTTAATATTAATATCTGGATATTTTTTAGAAAAAATAGATACTGCTTTTTGTAGTTCTTCTCCACCATAAGATATCAAGACCCCAATCTTTAGAGAAAGCTCTTTTCCATTTGCGATTTTCAATGTTTCTCTAACAAGTCTTTCATAATCTGAAACAAGAACCAAAGATTTACGATAAAAATGTTCTCCAGCTTCTGTTAAAGAAATCTTTCGTTTTTCACGATTTAATAGTTTCGCACCAAGTTCCATTTCTAAAGATTGAATTTGTTGTGACAATGCAGATTGAGATATATGACATTGTTCTGCTGCTTCTGTAAAAGAACCACATTCTACGATTGCTTGAAAATGACGTAATTGTTCTAACATAATATCTACCTCATTACGTTCATTTTATTATAAATTCACGATAACAGAAAATACTTAATTTCTAATTTCTTTCCAAACGCTATTTTTCAATAAAATCAACGCTATGATTGCCGTAAAAATATCAGAAACAGGTTGGGCATGAATAACACCTTGATATCCTAACAAAGCACTCATGATGAAAATAATGACTGCGTAAAAAACACCTTGTCTGCCAGCACTTAAAGTTAGAGCTTGTAGAGGTTTTCCACAAGATTGAAATACACATGTCGTTACCATCGTTAAACCTATAAAAGGCATACCAAGTAATACTGCTCTTAACATTGGTGCCCCTAAAGAAATCATCGCACTATCATTCATAAAGATGGAAATCATAAATGGCGCAATACAAGCTAGAATTACAGACAAGATAATTGAAACACCTAAAATTAATTGATATGCATATTTCAAACAACCTTTCATTCTTTCATTTAATTTTGCACCATATAAATAGCCATATAAAGGTTGACCACCAAATGCTAGTCCTACCATGATCATCACAACGATCATTGTAATTTTTGATACGATTCCAAATGCCGCTATTGCATCATTTCCATATGGCAATAAAAAGTTATTTAATAACATAACACCAATACTTTGCATAATATTTGTAATAGAACTAGGAATACCAATAGAAAGAATTTGTTTTATTTCATATAAAGAAATATGAAATCCTTTAATTTTCATACTCAATAATTGACTCTTATGAAAAATAAACCAAACATAAAAAACATCTGCCACTACATTTCCTAATACTGTAGCGATTGCAGCACCACCTGCACCCATATTCAAACCAAAAATAAATACAGGATCTAAAATCATATTCACAATCGAACCAGTAACAGAACCAATCATCGCTGCATTTGCGTGTCCTTCTGTACGTAACAAGTTTGTAGGAGCTAAAGCTAAAATAACAAATGGAGAGCCTATTGCGATCCAAAAATAATAGCTGCTTGCGTGTGCCATTGTTCCTTCATTTGCACCTAGTAAATGTAATATTGGAGTTTGAAATAACAACAAAATAATCGCTACAATGATTCCAAATATAAAACATCCATCCAAACAAAAAACAGACAATCTTTTTCCATCTTCATTCTTCTTCATTCCTAATAATCTAGAAATCACAGAAGAACCACCAAGTCCAAATATATCTCCCATCGCAATCAATAACGTAAAGATAGGACCACATAGCGTAACACCCGCAACAATATTCGTATCACCTGTTTTCGCTACGAAAAACATATCTACCATGTTATAAACAAGTGTTAATACACCTGATAAAACAACTGGCATAGCTAATTTCATGTATGCCTTTTTGATTGGCATTTTTTCAAACAATTCATTTTCCATAAAGCACCTCTTTTTACTCGTATGATTCTAACAAATGGTTTAAAATAGAAAAGTGACATAAGGCACAACATATGAAAATTTCTTATAATAAAACAAAAATCAACATGTATCTCAAACAATACAACTTAAAAGACTATTTACAAGATTATGAATTAATTTTGTATTCTTTTGATGCATCCGAAAAATTAAATGAGAAATTAAATCCAAAACAATTTCTTTTATTTCTAGTAAAAGGAGATGTTGCCTTAAAATCCGTACGTCAGGATGGTTCTCTTCTACAAACAACAACAGCTAAAGCATTTACTTGTTTTGGAGAAATGGAACTCGCAAATTCTGATGCAAAACAAAACATCATTGAAACCATTACTGAATGTGAAATGATTGGAATTGATATTGAAAAATATCGGTTAAAAATCGAAAACGATCCTAAGCTATTAAAACTACTACTCAAAAGTGTCGTACAAAAGATTGCCCTCATTTCAGATTTATTATTTGAAACAACAGATGTACAAAGTAGAGTATTGTTTTATTTAGAAAATGAATCAAAGAATCATGAAATCCATGGTGTCGAACAATTATCACAACATTTAAATTGTTCTAGAAGACAACTACAAAGAGTATTAAAAAATATGGTAAATGAAGGTATGATAGTAAAAAAGAAAAAAGGTGTTTATGTCAAAAAATGAAATTTCTATTATGAGTTTAAATCTACTAACAAGTCATTTACGTACATTTCGATACAAATCTTTTTCTAAACGAAGTATCGCAATCAAACAAATGATTCAACAATATCAACCAGATATCATAGGTGTACAAGAAATGAACCAAACAATGTACACTGCACTATCTGATCTTTTTGATACTTATGAAATTCATGGAGAATCAAGACATTCTAAACATAACGATGAATACTGTTCTATTCTATTTAAGAAAGAAAAATATGAATTATTAGAAACAAGAACACTTTGGCTTAGTAATTCTCCAATAATTCCTAGTTCTAAACATCCATTTTCCCAATTTCCTAGAATCGTTACTTATGCATATTTAAAAGATAAAAAAACAAATCAAACATTTACAGTTTATAATACGCACTTAGATTCTAACTTTGAACTTGTACGTCATTTCCAAGCAAGAGCGTTATCTCAAATTATTCAAGACACGCAAAAAGGTGCCTATACGATCTTAACAGGAGATTTCAACTGTAACAGTTTATCTTCCGCATACAAGATCATACAAACACCTTTCATGGATCTAGTAGATGATTCCATTGGTTCTACATTAAGAGGTACATTTGGATCCATTCGCTATCATCATATTCCAATTGATCATATCTTTATTTCCCCAAAGTGCAAAAAATCACACGTAACAAAAATCACCTCTAAGTTTTCAAATATCTATCCAACTGATCATTTTCCAATCTATGTAAAATGCACTCTGAAGTTATAATCATTTCAAATAGTTCAATATTTCCTCTAAAGATGCATAAAGTTTGGTATTTACATCATTCACAGTCACTAGTGTAGGTACTTGTGTGATTCCAAATTCCTTTACAAGATTTGGATTATTATCGATATCTACAAGTAAATATGGAATCTTAAATGTATTTAATTCTTTTTGAATCGTTTTACTATCTATATCTGTTTTTGAAATAAACAATAAATTATTTGTGTTATCTAAAGGCATCCAAGAAATTGATTTTTTTGGTTGTTTTTTCTTTTTGGAAGCTTTTCCTTCAACATCAAAAAAGACACGTTCTTTAAATTCTTGTAACTTTCCAGCATTCCAGTTTTTAACTGGACGATAATAGCCTGTAATTCTAGAAAAGACTTCTGTTTTTTGTCCACACTTTGGACATTTCCATACTTCTCCTAAAAGATAACCATCGTTGATACAAAAGCTATAGGTCGGTGAAAGTGTGAAATATGGCAACGTATAGTGTTCACTGATTTTTTTCACTAACATCGCTGCACTTTTCCAATCTGATAATCTTTCTCCTAAATAAACATGAAATACTGTTCCAGATGTATAAAACTTCTGTAATGATTCTTGAATATCTAGCGCACTAAAAATATCAATCGTTGTATGCGCAGAAAATTGAGAACTATTGGTATAGTAAGGTGTGCCTGTTTGATTGGCACAAATAATATTAGGATCTTTTTCTTGATCCATTTTTGCCAAACGATACGCTGTACTTTCTGCAGGGGTTGCTTCTAAGTTATACAAATCTCCATATTGTTTTTGGTAATCTAATAATCTTCGTTGCATATACGCTAACACTTCTTGTGCGAAATTTTGTGCATTTGGATCCGTTAGATCTTTTTGTAGCCATTTCGCATTCAAACAAGCTTCATTCATCCCAATAATTCCAATCGTAGAAAAATGATTACCAAAATCTTTTAAATAACGTTTTGTATATGGATATAAACCATTTTCCAATAGTTTTGTTAGTACTGTTCGCTTTGTTTTTAAACAACGTGCACTGATATCCATGTGATGATTTAAAACGCGATAAAATTCTTGTTTGTCATTTGCTTCAAACGCTATTCTAACAAGATTGATCGTTACAGCCCCAATGGATCCTGTTAGTTCTCCACTTCCAAAATAGCCACCACCTTTCCGATAAAGTTGCGACAAGTTTCTTTCTTGATTTAATACAACTTTCGGAATGGAATTCTTATGCATTTCATTTGAAAAATAAGGAATTCCATACTTCGCACTCATTTCAAATAAAAGTGCATTATTTTCAGATTCCGACCAATCAAAATCATTTGTTAGAGAATAGGTTGGAATTGGATATTGAAAGATCTTTCCTTCATAATCTCCTTCCATCATAACTTCCATGAATGCTTTATTAATGACATCCATTTCTTTTTTACATTCACCATACGTAAAATCTTGTTGTTTTCCACCAACGATCGCATACGTATCTTTTAAATGTTCTGGTACATTCCAATCCAAAGTAATCGTTGTAAATGGTGCTTGTGAACCCCATCTACTAGAAGTATTCACACCATAAATAAAGTTTTGGATACTTTGTTTTACTTCCTTATAAGAAAGATGATCTACTTTCACAAAAGGAGCAAGATACGTATCAAAAGAGGAAAAAGATTGTGCACCAGCCCATTCATTCTGCATGATTCCTAAAAAATTGACCATTTGATCGCACAATGTATCTAAATGTTTTGCAGGTCCTCTAGAAATCTTTCCATCCACACCACGCAATCCATTCACCAATAATTGTTTGATTGACCAACCAGCACTATACCCACTTAACATGCTTAAATCATGAATATGAATATCTCCATTACGATGTGCTTGTGCTACTTCTTCATCATATGCTTCAGATAACCAATAATTTGTAGTAATTGCACCAGAGTTTGAAAGAATCAAACCACCAATAGAATACGTAATCGTACTATTCTCTTTCATTGTCCAATCCAATGCATTTAAATATCGATTCACAAGAGATTTATAGTCTAATGTCGTTACAGATATATTACGAATATTTTCTCTTTGTTTACGATATAAGATATACGCTTTTGAAACATCCGCATATCCTGCTTCACTCAATACTTTTTCTACACTATCTTGAATATCTTCAACATCAATTTTTTCATCTACGATCTTATTTTGAAAATCACTTGTTACACGAATCGCAATCAAATCCACTACATCATCTGTATAGTTTTTATGACATCCGATAAAAGCTTTTTTGATTGCATTTGAAATCTTGGATATATCAAATAGAACCGTACTTCCATCTCTTTTAATGACTTTATACATGATTAACACCTCTCAATTGCACTTGCGGTATGATTTTTCTTGCCTCATTTAATATTTCATTCATTTCATCTACACTATATCCATGAAAACCTGCATGAATGCAATTATCAGAATCATTAAATTGTTGTAGATACCAAGCATCACATTGTCCAATCCACTTGGCAATCTCAACAATATCTTCTTTTGTATGAAATTCTTTTACAACAGTCGTTCTAAATTCATAAGGAATACCACATTGTTTCATATAATTCATGCTTTCTTCTATCATATCTACAGAAAAATGTTCTGATTCATTTCCAATTGTCATTGCGTATTTATCTTTTGTATTCTTAATATCCATCGCAATATAATCTACTAGTTCTAAATCTACGATTTCTTTTAAACGACTTAAAAAATTACCCGCAACATCCAATTTAACTTGATACCCAATATTTTTAATTTCTTTTAAAAATGGAACAAGTTTTTCCTGCATCAAAGGTTCACCACCACTAATACAAACCCCATCTAAAATATTTTTTCTTTTTTCTAAATAAGAAAATATTTCATCTACATCTACAAATGCATAATTTTCTGGAATATAAACCAAATCACGATTATGACAATATGGACATTTAAAACTACATCCACTTGTAAAGATCGTCGCACAAACTTTTTCAGGATAATCAATCAAACTCATTTTCACAAGTCCACCAATCTTTAGATCCGCAAGATCTTCAAAATGATTTAATTGTTCTCTCGAATTATTTGTTACAACTGACATCATTTCAGAAAACGCATCAAAATCAATATCCTTTGATAATATCTTTCTACATTCATTTCGATATTGATATATTGCATGCATTACTTCATGTGCTTTCTCTGTTGTATAAAGATGTTTACTTCTTCTATCTTTTTCATCTTGTTTAGATTGTACATACCCCTGTTCTATCAAGCGATTGATAGATTTTGTTGTGGTACCTTTATCCACTTCTGATACACGCGTTACATCTTGCATCGTGCATCCTTCATTTTCATTAATAAATGTCAAAAAAACAATTTGACCAGAACCAATGTCATACTTCGATAAAACATGATCAAAATACTTCATAATATTTCGATATAAGATCGATATATCCATTAAAAAATTCTCATTTGGATTCATATGACACCTCCATGTTCTAAATACAATTTTATCGAACAAACAACCTCTGTCAAACAAACTTCAAAAAATAAAACTTGATTTTTAAATCAAAATCGTGTAAAACATTACAACAATGAAAGGAGATTAGATAAAATGAGTCATCGTATTGAGTATCTTACGATCGATGGCGGCACTGTTATTGAATTTACAGACGATAAAGGATATGCTCGCTTAGCTAACGAAGCAGACATGGGTTACATCGTAATCAAAAATTATAGCCGTTATTGATAAACAATGTTGATCATTGTTTTCATCAATCGATCAAAAGAAAAAATCCCCATTTTGGGAATCATATATAGTATGATAGATGCATCTGAAAAGATGCATTTTATTTTGGAGAAAACAAATGAAAAAATATACTGAAGAACAATCCATTTCAAATAAACCAGAACTAGATTCTTTACTCGCTCAAAGAAAGGCACCACTTTCTGAAGAAGGATTAAACAAAGTATTACAACAACTCACACTATTTATTAGTCAAGATATCTTTTTCTTTGGTGCATTATATCCCAAAAATGATAAACAAACAGAATCTATCTTAGCGTGTACTGAAATTGATAAAGCAGATATGATGGAAGGAACAGATGGCGAAAGATATTATCCTGTATTCTCCTCTATCGAAAAATTAAAATATTGGAAACCAAAACTACAAAAAGGCGAATACTATTACATCTTTACAAAGAATGATCTATTAACATTTTTAGATTGTAACCAAAAAGTAGCAGCAGTCGTTATGAACCCACAAGAAGATGATCTTTTATTACATCGTATGTTACTACAAAACCTCATCCAAGTAGGAAAAGATAATCAATAAAACAAAAAGAGTGGCAAAACACTCTCTTTTATAATGTCTTTAGTATTTCTAATGCTTGCGCAACACTATCTACGATATAATCAGCTTTCTCTTTTACTTTTTTGTCAGAAGTTGTAAATGTAAAGGAAATATCTACTTGTTCTAATAATGGGATATCATTGAAGGAATCTCCAATTCCTGCGATTTTATCAATTTTCAAAGCTTCTTTTAATTTCATCGCACCATTTCCTTTGGATACACCATAATGAATGACATCCAACCAGTTTTGATTTTGATATGCATCAATTGTCCCAACAAAAGCTGCATTGATATCTGTTGTTAACTTTTCTGCTTCCTCTAAAGAAGGTGTCCAAACAGAAATGGCTGTAATATGTTTTCCATCTAATTCTTTCACGTCAGAAAGAACGGTTTGTGAAGGATATTGTTTCTTTCTTGTATATAACGTATATATACGACCATCCGCATGTATATAAAGATCCGCTCTTCCTTCACATAGTTTTTGTACATCATCTACTTGTTGATAAGTAATCGTTTCTTCATAAATCGTTTTGTCTTTTTCTGTAACGATTCCACCTGTCGAAGCAATAATAAAATCTAAATTTGGTCCACCATCTAGATCCCCTTCAAATCCTAATAGTGGTCTACCTGTACATAAACCAAATAAATTTCCTTCTTGTTGAAAAGCTTTGATTGCGTTTAAATCTTCTTCTTTAAAATATCCTTGATGATCTTCACTTACAAAGTGAAGTGTTCCATCAAAGTCACTTGCCATCGCTAACATAATTTGTACCTCACGAAATAAATTATATAAAAAACAGAATTCAATTGCGAATGAAACAATCAAATTCTGTTTTTCAATAATGATTTCTTATACTCGGAATGCCGTTCACACGGATGTGATATCTAGCACTCTGCACCCATAGGCCTCCTTCCAAAGAGTAACTTGTATCTCTACAAATTAACCATACGAATGTTGAACTGATTGGCAAATGATTCCAATCATTCTGTATATGTAATTTATAAACTATTTCTTTCTTTTTTTCAAGTTCAAAAAGGTTCTTCATCAGACAATAAAAGCGTATGTACCGTCAAAAATAAGATTGCGATGAACGAAATCGTTCCAGTGATACTTAACACTGTATTTCTTGTACTCATCTCTAAAATATAGTTATCATACAATCCTGCAATCAATATAAACAAGCCTGTAATAGCTGCAGATAAATTAATCATCCTTAAAGCAGTCCACAACATCCCGAACTTACGATCTCGAATGGCATTCGTTAAACTCGCCCAAAAACCAAACAAAATATAAATAATCATTAAATAAAATACACCAACACCATAATGAAACGATCCTTCTCCATAAGTCACGATTAATATAAATGCGCCAAAGATCAAATTCAAACAAGCTAATAAAATACCAATAGAAGTTACACCTTTTTTTCGAACAATTGCACGTTTTTCTTCATCTTCTGCAGCACTAACCAATTGTGTTACTTTAGACCAATGCGTTCTCAATAAGGCAATGCTTCCATAATACGCAGTAACAATTCCCATCCAAATAGATTTTAAACGAATCGTTTCTTCCAAATACAACAAAACAAACCCATAGTTTGTCCATGTTGAAATTTCAAAAATCAACCAACTCATAAAGATGCGGTTGTTTTTAGCTGTTTTTAATATCGTTCTTTGAATAGATTCATTTTCTTTCATTTCTCATAGTTTACTAGGTTTTAACAGATTTTTCATTATTCATTTACTTTCACGTTCTTTTTGTGTTCTTATTTATATTATTTGTGTTTGTTTTGATATAAAATAAAACACAGAAAGGAAATTTATCTATGGCACAACAAACTTTTTCTATTCGAATGGATGAAAACCTAAAGAAAGAATTTGATTCATTAGTTGAAGAAATGGGCATGAATGCAACAACTGCTTTTAACATTTTTGCACGTGCTGTTGTTAGAGAAAAAAAGATTCCATTTGAAATCAACACAAAAGAATCAAAAAAAGAACAAAAACTCACAAAGAAACAATTATTAGAACTCCTTAACACAATGTCGAATGATTAAACGAAAAAGAAGGAACATTGATCTTGATGATACAGTAGAACTTCCTGTAATTGACGCTCAAGATCATCATTCAAAAATAGATCCCTTTAAGATCCTTTTGCCATTTGTCGCAAAAGTAGGTATCTTTCTTGGAATCATTCTTTCATGTACCCTTTTATTCCGTGCGATTTATCTACATACATATGGGAAAACAATTTCTTTATTGGATGATCAACAAATCACATTCCTTGGTACAAATGGAAATGGAACAATATCTTCTTTTCATCCTGAAAGCACTGCACTAAAACAATTAAAAGATGATTATCGAAATCTACAAAGAAACAAAAAAGATACAACCAATTTAGGCACATTAATCAAATCCATTGACTGTTCTTTCTCTCAAAGCAATCAATTATCTAATGGAATGGTCATTACATATGCTTGTTCCTATAATCATAAAGCCGCAAAAAAAGCTAAATACAATTTCACAAATACCACAAAAACATATATCGTTAAAAATCTCAAACAAGTTCAACAAATCGATGTATTTGACAATCTACAAACTGCATGGACTTATCAAGATGGAATTCCATCTTTATCGATTACAAATAATCAATATTCTGATTTAGATATTTTATATTCTTATACGTTAGATTCTAATCATTCAGCCATAATTACTGCATCTTTTAATGAAGAGGATTTATTGAAAAAAGGATATCAAATCACATATACATCTAAAACTATTGAAATCCCACAACTTACATTAGATTCATCAGAAACAATCACTTCCTTCTTTCAAGAATACGAAACTACAGTATCAAATGATTTAGCACTATGTTCTTCATATTCTTTTGGGAAAGAAGAAATCAATGCATATGATCCAACATTTCAATCATATACTATCAATGATGATGGAACTATTACAGTCATTTATAACATTCACAATTTATACACTGATCTTTATCCTTCCTATTATTCCTTTGTAATATCGTATACTGGTTATTTATATGAAGGCCAAAACCAAACTATTATTTTTTCTACAAATACACACCACACTTGTATGTATGATGGGTTTTCTCAAAACTATCAAATCAAAGAAAAAGAGTGATTTCTCACTCTTAGTCAAATGTATGTAATTGTGGAATGTGTTTATATAACGCTTTTGCGATGCCATCATGTTCATTGTCATCTGTGATTTCATCCGCAATATCTTTTACACATTGTTGTGCATTTCCCATCGCTACACCAATGCCAGCAAACTTCAACATCGAAATATCATTCTCTGCATCTCCAAAAGCAATACATTCTTCTGGTAGAATTCCAAGCTTATCCATCGCAACTGTCAAAGCTTTTCCTTTATCAACACCATTAGCGGTATATTCATAATAGAAGTTCGCAGTAAACATCATTGAAAGTTCTCCTTCGAATGGTGCAGACATTTCTTTATAATGTGCTTGTAAGTAATCAGAATCACCAGCCGTTAAGATTTTATTGACTGGTCCATCTACAAATGATTCTAAGTCTTCTACTTCCATTAACTTATAACCATTCATACGTGATTCATATTCAATCACATTAAATTCTCTATCTCCATCTTTTACCATGCAGTTGTATACATCTTCTACAACCATATGAGAACCATGTGTAATCATTGGTCTTACATCAAAATTCTTCATATGAGCCAATACTCTTTGTGTTGTTTCCTTTGGAATCGTTACATTGACATATACTTCACCTGTTTGACAATCCACTACACGTGCCCCGTTGTAACAAACAAAGATTCCATTATGCATTTTCATGTCTAATTGATCCCCATATTGAAAGATACCTTTCGCAGGTCTACCACTAGCGATTACCAATCGAATTCCGTAGCTTTGTGCATTCATCAATGCTTTTTTTGTTTCTTCTGTAATTTCTTTTTTATGATTTGTTAATGTTCCATCAATATCTAATAAGATTGCTTTTATTGTTGCCATACTATATTCCTCTGTCCACTATTTTAGCTTATCTTTCCAGTTTCGAAAACCTTGAAATCACAATCACAATACCAAGCATCATATACATCACAATAAATACTGTTTGATAATTCATATAGATTCCATCATATACATTTTGAAGTATCAATAAAACAACACATAACAATACACGACTCATACCATCCATAGACATTTGTTTATCTAATTGATTCAATAAGATTTCTAATGCGATAAAAGACGCACCTACCAACAAAATCACAAAACTAAATAACATTGATTTTTGAAGTGTCCAAATCGCTATTCCTATCATTGTAATTCCAAACGCAATTCTTTGAGAAATGGATGATGGTTTGTATTTTTGTTCTATGATGCTTATTAAAATCAATCCAATCCCTAAACCCAAATAATACACAATGATATTTTTGAAATAAAACAATGTTCCTTCTTGATGAATCTGTATCATCGCAAGTGCAGATACAACAAACACACCTAAAACACATCCATTCTTTAATAATTGTAGAATCGTTTGAATAACAATCTGTTTTTTATCTTTTGAAATAGAATCTTTTTTTTCTTGTTTTGGTAGATATTGAAATAAGAATACTGTTTCAATACACAAAAAGAATATATATTTACTAATTGTGATCCATCCTTGTAAATAAGCTGTATTCCATAGAATCATACTAGAAACAAACATACAAATTGAATAGATCCAATTCTTATTTTTGTATCTCAAAAAACAATCCAATCCATTACACAACAATACAATTCCACCAACACGAATATCTGAAATCGATATCAAAATCACAACCAGTACTGCATTCACAAACATACTGCTATTTTCTATTTCATCTTCTTCTTTTTTATTTTCTATTAACAATTCAATCAAAAATTGTAATCCTAAAGCACCACTCATCGTCATCCATGTAAATAAAGTTATCCAAGCAGAAGTCATACCATCATAAAACATAGATAAATTGACACTCAATCCATAGAAAAACAACACTTTCAAACAAAACATACCTGTGTGGTATACAGTCCAAACAATTTTATTCTTCATTTTGTTTTTTAGCTTCCTCTAATTTTTGACGTACACTTGGTGCATTTTTTGTAAGTTTACGAATCGTTAAATCTTGTGCTTTATCATTAGCTAAACGTAGTTGACGATCAGATGAAGTCAAAGCGTCTTTAATTTTCTGTAAATGTTGAATAGATTTATCAATTTCATCAATTGCATCCTGAAACTTCTTAGAAGCAGATGCATAGTTTTTTCCAAATGCATCTTTAAATTGATTCATATTTTCTTCAAAATGAGATAAATCTAAATTGTTATTTTTTTCGACAATCAATTGTTTCTTATATTCCAAAGCATTCATTGCGGCATTTCTTAATAAAGTAATGATTGGAATAAAAAATTGTGGACGAATGACATACATCTTTTCATAACGATACGAAACATCAACGATTCCTTCGTTATACAATTCATTATCTGCTTCTAACATGGAACATAACACTGCATATTCACAATTCTTTTCTCTTCGATCTTTATCTAATTCTTTCAAAAAGTCTTCATTCTTATGTTTTGTTGAAGTTGTTTCATTCTCATTCTTCATTTCAAACATAATAGAAATGATTTCTGTTCCTTCTTCATCAAAATCACGGAATATAAAATCTCCTTTAGAACCACTTCTTGCGTCATTATCTTTCTCAAAATATGCATTTGGAAACATTCCCATACGATTCTTATTGAATTCATAAGAACAATGTTGTTCTAAAGATTCTCCAATCATTTTAGTAGAAAGACGAATCTTAAAGTCTTTATATTGTTCTACCAATGCTTTTTGATCCGCAATTTCTCGATCTTTACTTTTGATCATTTCATCATATTGTGTACGCATCTTTTCAGATTCTACATAGGATTGACTCTTTAATGTATCCATTTGTTTTTGAATTTCATGAATTTCAGTATTCTTTTTTTCACTTAGTTCTTGGATTGCTTGAGAAACTGCCAATTGTTTTTCTGTTTGTTGATTTTCTAATTGGCCTTTTAATTGTGCAATCAATTCTTTATTAGAAGAAGCATTCTTTTCTAAATTAACTTGGTATTCTGTTTCTTTTAATTTCAATTCATTTTTTAAAGATTCTAATTCTTTTTCTTTTGTTAATAATGCATTTTTATTTTCTGTTTTAATTCTTGATTCTATTTCTTTTTCACGTTTTTGTAATTCTTCATCAAAAACATGATCCTTGATTTGTGTAACAATGGAACTATAGTCTGCTTCATTAATTGTAAAAACAGTACCACAATGTGGGCATTTGATTTGATTCATATACTTTCACCTCGCAATTATTATATTCTATTTTTATGTTGTTTCATGTTATTCTCTTTAGTAGGAGATTACAATATGTTTAAATTATTACCATGTAGTTACGCAAATAGTGAAGAAATCGTTGAATGGTTAGATGCTTGTAGTACACAAGGATATCTTGCCACAAAGATCAATAACATATACGCAAAATTTGAAAAAGTAGAACCAAAACGTTATTACCATTGTCAAATCAATTCTGTGACGGATCAAGCAGAATTTTCACAAAATGGAGCGTGTAGTAAAGATCACATCATTTATAAAATGAAAGAAAAAGGATTTCATTATGTTGGTAAATGTGGTTCTTACTTATATTTTCAAACAGAGAACGAAAAACTTGTACAATATTTCGATACAAAAGAAAGACATCAAGCAGCTATTAAAAATGCATTGATTACACAAGTTCTTTTATTCATTGTATTTCTAATAATTACGATTCAAATTGAAAAAATTATTTTTAAAGAATTTGCTTCGAATCTAATTCTTAGAAATATTGAATTTGGATTATTTCTATATCCATGTATCTATTCTTTGTTAGAACTTATAGAAGTTTTCAAAAAGAAAAAAGATGAGAATCCAATTCCCATCCATCAAAGAGAAGTAAAAGTATCTTCTTCTCTGCCAAATATCATCTTAAATATTTTATTTATTTTAATGATTTTGATTATATTGTTTCAAGGACTACTAGCGTAGTTCTTTTTCTTTCTTTGAAACAACAAATTTCATATAGATCACACACATGATAACTTGTAAGAAAGAAGAACAAGGTGTCGCAAGTCCAATCAAAAAAATATTGACTGGTCGGATCATAGACATTAAATATGATACTGGAACTCTAATGCATAAAGCACCAATTAAATTTTCAGCCATGACAAACTTCGTATATCCACATCCATTAAAGAAACCTGCCATGTTGAAGAATATCGCTGTAAAGAAGCAATCAATTGCATACGCTTTGAGATACTGCCAACCTGCGGCAATAACTTGTGAATCATTTGAGAATAAACCACATAAAACATCACCATGAAAGAATGATAGATATGCCATGACTAACGCTAAAACAAAGGAAGTAATCAAACCATATCGTAATCCTAAATGTGCTCGATTCATCTTTCTTGCACCATAATTCTGTGCAACAAAAGCAGCCATAGATTGTCCAAACGCACTTGGAATCAACATGATAAATGCACATACTTTTTCCGCAACACCAACACCTGCACTTACGATTACACCAAATTGATTTACTAAGGCAACAATGACCAAGAATGATAATCCAACTAAAAAATCAGATAAGGCAAGCGGAAAACCAAATTGAAATACTCTTTTTGTAATATCTTTATTAAAACGAATATTTTCTTTTTTCATATCAAAAGGTAATTGTATTTTTTGAATGATAAAAATAGAAATCAAAACAGAAATAGCTTGTGAGGCTACTGTCGCAATTGCTGCACCAGATGCTCCCATATGCATCACATCCACAAAAAACAAATCTCCAAAGATATTAATCACTGCCGCAATCGCTACAGAAACCAAAGGTAATCTTGAATTCCCAATCCCTCTAAATAAAGAGCCCAAAACATTGTAGGCAACAATAAAAATCATCCCAACACTACAAATCCCAACATAATGTTCTGTCATTTTAAAAGCTTCTTCTGGAGCATTCATGATGGAACAAATATTACTGATATTCAATAACATAATGACTGAGAAAATCACCGCAACAATTCCAAAAAACACAATAGAAGCACCCACTGCTCTTCCTGCTTCTTCTTTTTTATTTTCGCCAATCAATTGTCCTAATAAGATCGTTGTTCCCATAGATAATCCCGCAACAACATTTGTAATTGTAGACATGATTTGTGAACCTGTAGATACCGCAGAAACATCTGCACTTGTCGCAAATTGTCCTACGACAAGAAGATCCACAGCTCCATACAACGACTGCAATACTAACGCAATCATCACTGGAATCGTGAATTTTAATAGTGGTCCTAAAATCTTTCCTTCTGTTAAACTACTTGACATATATCCCTCCTAAAACAAAACCCGGACAAGAAAAAGGTTTCTCATCCTTTCTCTTATCCGGTTATCATTTCCTATGAATGACTCACCTCCGAGACGATAGGTATTTTAACCAATTGATAAAATTCATGCAAGTCAATGAACAAAAAAGCGTTTTAGCTATATAATTTTCATCATGAAAGAAAAAATATATATCCTACAAAAAAGACATCGTTTACCACTAACTGTCATTCTATTATTATCTGTTGGATTTATTCTTTTGTTTTCTAAATCAACAAGTCCAATTTCTTACTACTACAATGGAAATGATTCTTCTATTCCAATCACCATCGCAAGAGGCTGGTATTATAACATCATTCCATATCAAGATTTCTTTACAACCAATGGTCCATGGATGTATTGGATCAGTCGCATTGGAATTGCCATGTTACATGGGAATAAATGTGGAATCATGATTATTCAAATCATGAATCTATTTCTGTTTCTGCTTTCTGTATATTCCATAACACAACTTGTCACAAAAAATAAAATCTATGCATGTACCGTGCTTTGTATTACAACTGTATTATTAAAAGGCAATTATCCAGATGGAATGTATTCCGAAGAATTCCTATTACCATGGATTGGATGGAGTTATTATTTTGTACTTCATTATTTTCAACAACATTCTCTTTCTTATATGCACGCCTTATTTTTTGGAATTACACTTGGTATTACGATCATGTGTAATATATCTGGTTTAATTGCGTTAATTCCTATTCTATTTGTTTTTATTCATGTTTTATTCCAGAAACAATGGAAGAAGTTATTATATGATTTGTTGTTAGTGATAGTTGGTTGTAGTTTGATTGTGATTCCATTTATTGTCTATTTTTATCATCAAGGTTGTTTAGATTCTATGTTATATGATGTATTTGAATATCAAACTGATACTTTCTTTCATACAACAAAAACATCCTATTACTATAAAACAGTCCTCTATTTACGTATTCCTGTATTTCTTTCCTTTTTATCTTGTATTTTTTCTTTATTCAAAAAGAAATACATCCATAGTTTTATCTATGCATGTATTGGTTTTATTGAAAGTTATTATTTTTTACAGATGGATTTTTCTACAAATCTATCAATGTTTTGTATCATGAATGTTCCATTATTTTGTAATTCATTATTTGAATTATTTCCATCACAAAGCCATCCTAAAACATCAACGATTCTTTGTTGTACACTATCTTTTCTATTTTTATATCGTTTATATGATAAAGATATTCAACGTTCTATTTATACTGCACAACAATATTCCATTTATAACAATCAAGGTTGGGAAGGGTTATTAGAAAATATTCCTTCTGAAGATTACGATAAACTTGTTGTATATGGCAGTAATAAGATGAATAACGCATATCTGTTATCCAATGCGATGCCTTGTTATAAATATTTTTTCTTACAAGATAAAATCGCTACACAAGATGAATATTTAAAACAAGAAATCATTCAAACATTTCAAACAAAGCTAGCAAAATGGATTTTATGTGATACGCACACTGAAACAATACAAAATCTATTAGATTCAGATTATGAATGTATTGATCACACAAGTATTTATTCCTTGTATAAAAGAAAATAACACGATCTTCCGAAACAAAAATATCGTATCAGAAATTTCTACAATACGTTCACAACACCCTCTAGGTACGTTTTTACACGAACCCACTTTTATTGCGCTTAATTTATTTTCTGTCATTGTAGGATCATTATAAACAAAGAGAGTTGTTGGCTTTGTTAAGCTCATTGACTTTTGATTTCTTGCCATCTGCATAATAGCAATTTTTTCAAGTTCTACAATTATAATCATAGCAAATACATATAAGAATAAACAGACTGTAATTTTAAACCTATTTTATATATTCTTTAGTAAAGAAAGGTGGAATTGATGATGATTCCTTATAATCCTTCAAAATATAATCATGAAAAGTAACATTGAAAGGAGAATATCATGAAAAAACACAGAATTTTTTATATTGTTTTAAGTGTCCTGTTTGTATATGCTTTTGCATCTTTTTCTACACAAATACACGCTGAAGAAACAAAATCTGGTTCTTTTGATACATATGAATTAATAAAAATTGATGAAAAGCGTGTTATCAAAACTAATTCTATTGAGGATAGAATAGATTATTTACTGAAATTTCCTTCTGTATATAGAGCACCTGGAAACCAAGGAAAAACAGAAAGTGATTCTACCTCCTCCGTTAAAGTTTCTTTGCGAATTGAGTATGATACTAACGGAAACACCGTCAAATTAACTAGTGTATCAGGAAATTGGAAATCATTAGATTCGCACGCATATGTAAAAAGTGCAAAATTAATTTATGGATGCAGTTCCCTTAAATTTATAACTCAAACGGCAACAAAATATCCTTCAACACCATTTACATATAATACAGGATTTAATAAATATGTCGAAAATAACTTTGGAAGTGATGTTGGAGCAATTATAAAAGTAACGATTGCAATAGGTGGAAGTACATGGAATTTCACCTTAGAGAACTGCCTAATACGATCCAATCTTGATTTAGGAATTTCATAAAAATGAAAAAAATTTTTATTATTACTTTGTTCATCATTTTCACTTTAAGCTGTTCAAAACAAAATACATATTCTTCATTGAAGATATATCCATGTAATTCTGAAATATATGCATACATCTCTCAAACTGATGACCATGCCTATATTTCCATCTTATACTTAACAGATGGAGCAGAATTGAAATTAGACAACGAAGAAGCTTATCGAAAAGGCGTCTATGAAATTGTAGATGAAGATGCTGCTAAATCAAATATCACGCTTCCTATTCCAAACTCTTTACAAACAGTAGCAGAAAAATACCGCAGCACCACATGTTCCACTTTATACATTAAAGGATCTGCACAGGAAATGAATGAATTACAAAAATACCTAGAAACATTTGATTTTCATATCGTCGCGGTTGGTGATACAAGTTTTGATATTCTTGGAAGGGTTGATTCAGAGATAGTTATTCTTCCAATACAAAAATTCTAATTTTAATGCACAAGAAAAAAAACCACTAACACAAGTCAGTTGGTTTTTTTTCACGTATTACTTAAATTGAATATAATCTTTGAAGAAGTTTCAGGTCTTCAAAGCAATCCCATGGAGAAGATCTGTAGGATTTACTTATTTCTTTATTTTTTTTCATTCGTGATATCCTAATCGATGGAAATATACTGCAGATCAATTATACCCTATCCATACAAAAAGGAAGAACTCGTCTTCCTTTATTTCTTAGAATAATCCTTGAGACATCATTGCCTCTGCAACTTTTAAGAATCCCGCAATGTTTGCACCCTTGATCAAATCATAACCAAATCCATATTTTTCAGCAGCCTTTGAGGATTCATCATGAATGGATGTCATGATTTGTTTCAACTTCTCATCTACTTCTTCACTTTTCCAAGAGAAACGTTCTGCGTTCTGTGACATTTCTAACGCACTGACCGCAACACCACCAGCATTTGCTGCTTTGGCTGGTCCTACGATCACACCATGTTCTTGTAAATAAGCAAGTGCTTCATTTGTTGCTGGCATATTTGCACCTTCAAAATAATATTTCGCCCCAGCATCAACGATTTGTTTCGCTTCATCCATTCCAACTTCATTTTGTGTAGCACATGGAATATATACATCAGCCTTTACTTCATATGGTTTCTTTCCTTCAAAGAATTCACAACCAAATTTCTCTGCATACATCTTAATATTCGCATGTTTACTTGCACGCATTTCTAATAAGTAATTGATTTTTTCTTCTGTATTGATTCCCTCAGGATCATATACATATCCATTATGTCCAGAAATCGTAACAACTTTGCCACCCATTTCTGTAATCTTTTTCGCAGCACCCCACGCTACATTACCATAACCAGATAATACAACTGTCTTACCTTCTAATGTATCATTTTCATGATCAAATACGCATTTTGCGTAGTATAAAACACCATATCCTGTAGCTTCTGGACGAATCAAAGATCCACCATATGTCAAAGGTTTTCCAGTTAGAACTCCATTATCCCAAGAGTCTCTAACTCTACGATATTGTCCAAATAAATAACCAATTTCTCTTCCACCTACGCCAATATCTCCTGCAGGAACATCCGTGTTAGGACCAATATGTCTTTGTAATTCTGTCATAAATGCTTGGCAGAAACGCATAATTTCCGCATCACTCTTTCCGTGTGGATCAAAGTCACTTCCTCCTTTTCCTCCACCAATTGGTAATGTTGTTAAAGAGTTTTTAAATACTTGTTCAAAGCCTAAGAATTTTAAGATTGAAAGATTTACAGAAGGATGGAATCTCAATCCTCCTTTGTATGGACCTAAAGCACCATTAAACTGTACACGATATCCTCTATTAACTTGTGCTTTTCCTTCATCATCGACCCAAGCAACACGGAACATCACTTGTCTTTCTGGTTCAACAAGCCTTTCTAATAATGCAGCTTTTTCATATTCTGGATGTGCATCTACAACTGGGGCGATTGAAGTTAAAACTTCTGTTACTGTTTGTAAGAATTCAGGTTGATCTGGATTCTTTTTTCTTGTTTCTTCAATCACTCGATTAACATAATCACTCATACATTCTCCTTTTTCGCATTTTGCGATTTCCCTCATGACTTTTTCATTTTATAATAAGTCGATTTTCCTGAAAAGTAATATAAAAAAAGAAACTATTTCTTTTCCAAGAATTCTTCATTCTTTTTGAAACAGTTTCATTGAAGTATTTGATTGATTTGTTCGAGTGTAATAGGTCCTTGTCTTAAGATTTTAATTTCATCTTGTGTACAATCAATGATCGTACTTGCTTCTGAAAATGTAGTATCTCCTTCCATCATACCATCTAACAATGGACAATGTTTTTCAATATCCTCTAAACTTGTACAAACAGGTTCTCCCGATTGATTCGCACTTGTCATAAAAACAGGGCATCCTAATTGTTCAATGATTTGTTCTAAAACATCACTAGTAGCCATACGAATCGCTAACGTATCCATTCCACCATTCACATAATCCGAAACACAAGCTTTTTTCTTTAAGATAAAAGTTACTGGGCCAGGCATAAACGCTTGAATCAGCTTTTCACTTCTTTCATCTACTACACAAATTTGTTTAATTTGTTCTTCATTGGCACACATAATAGGAAATGCTTTTGTTTCTGGTCTTTTCTTCACATCTCTTAATTTTTCTTGTGCTTCTTTATGATCGTATCTACAACACACTCCATATACCGTATCTGTAGGAACAGATAGTGTTCCATCATTCTTTAATAAATCAACGATTTCATTGATTTGTGTTTGTTTAAATCTTTTCATTGTTTTCACCGCCCTATCTATTATAATCATTAATATAAAGGAAAGTGATATTTTTTGAGGGAAATACGATGTATACACAAATGCAGAAATTCCATTCTTTAACAGCAGAAGAAATTCATAAAATGTATCAGCTGAGAGTTGATGTTTTTGTTGTGGAACAAAATTGTCCCTATCATGAAGTAGATGATTTTGATTTACAAGCATACCATGCTTTTTTGAAAGATGAAGATGGTACGATTCTAGCGTATTGTAGAATATTACCACCTAACACATCATTTCAAACACCAGCCATTGGCAGAGTCATTTCTACCCAAAGAAGAAAAGGATACGCAACACAACTATTAAAAGAAGTCATTCCTTTTATACAAAAAGAATATCAACAAGACACCATTACCATTGAAGCACAAACATACGCTAGAAAATTATATGAAAATATTGGTTTTGTACAAACAAGTGATCCATTTCTAGAAGATGGTATTGAACATATTCAAATGCAATATCATAAATAAATATACATTTCTTCCACACAAAATCAACAAAAGGATGTCTACGATACATTAGACATCCTCTTTTTTTATTTTTTAGGTACAAATACAGATATTCTTTCTGGAATAACTTTAATTTGTGCGATTTGAACATTTCCACCATCTTCTCCATCTAATGTCCAAGGAACTTCTTCATCAAATTCGAATGTTGCTTCCTTCATTTGGAATGTTAATACACCTTTACAATGTACTTTATTTCCATTAAATGCGTTAATCATATCCGCAATATCAATTGGAGAAGGATTCGCCTTAATCAACAAAGCTTCAAATACACCATCATTTAAGGAACTCATCTTAATGACTCCAGGTTGTGTGCCCGCAACAGAAATACTATTTGTGATAAGTCCAAACATGAAGTCACCTTCATCCACAATACCATCATGTGTAATTTTACAATGCTTACAATACGTTAAACCACCAGGAATCGTTGTTAGAAAGTTTAATACATACGCAACATATCCCAAACGATTTTTCATATCTTGTGGTGTTGTATAGGATACAGATGGGAAAATACCAAATCCAGCAACATAGTTAAAATAATTTTGGTTGAATTTTCCAATATCATAATCATATGTTTTTCCATGTGTAATAAATCTACAAATTTCTTTAAAGCTATGATTTTTAGGTCCATATAAACTCTTTGAAAAATCATTTGTGGATCCAACAGGAACATAACTGATAGGTAGATGAATATCATTATCCATGAAACCATTGATTGCGTGATTTAATGTACCATCTCCTCCACAAATAAAGTATTGATCAAATCTACCTTTTGTATTTTCAATAATAGATTCACTTGTTAATCCTTTACTTGGAACAATTGGAAATATTGTAACTTCATATCCATGTACACTTAAATACTCAATACATTGAAATAAATCATTCATACTGCCAGAAATACCAGCTTTTTGATTATAGATCATTAATATTTTCTTAGACATCATTGATCCTCCTGTGTTGGTGGAACACCATCTTCATTTCCTACTGTTACTGTTGTATTCTCTTCACTTGTTTCAACAGGTGTCATTGTTTCACCTTTTTCAAGCAATGTAGTTAATTTTCCTTCATCAACTCTATGCCAATTGGATTGTCTACTTCTCAAATAACATACAGCGTATACATGATCAAAATCTAAATCATCTCGTTCAATAGAAACAGACCATTCAGAATTATTGGAAGAAGACATACCAATTTCCATCTTATCATTAATATCATCTGCATTCCATAGAACAACTTCAACATCCAATTGTCCACCTGCAGCATTTACTGCACCATCCGCATGGAATGTAATCGTATCTGCTTCTTCATCATAGGTAGCGTATAGATTTGCGTACCATGGTTTTTCTGCCGTATTGAAATTACATGTTCCAACGACACTACCAGCTTCCATATCATAGATAACGACATGTACACCATCACGATAGTTTGTTAAATTGGACCAACTATTTCCAATTGTGATCGTTGCGTAACTACCGTCGGAATCTGCACTAGAAATCGTATAGGAAGTTCCATTCGCAAGTTCACCACTATCTCTGATATATCCCGTACCTTCTTTTAATACTGTTGTACCTTTTGAGAAGATCGCATATCTAGTATTCTCTTCATCATCAAAGAAAGATTCTGGAATACCTAAAGAAATCAATTCATTCTTTTCAACTTCACTCAATTGATTTAAAGCGTCACCTTGTGTCGTAACAAAGATCGCATATTTATTTTTATCTAAAACACTCGCACTATGTAGCGTTTCTTGTAGAAGATTATCCTCACAAGGAATCACAGCTAGATTTCCAGCATATTCATAAATGTTTTGCGTCTTTAATGCATCAGAATCATCAATTCTAACATGTGCATCTACCGATATCGTTTGATTTTCTATACCACCATTAGAGATATCAATAACTGCTTGATATGTACCATTAGCCTCTGCATCATGTTTCGCTTTAACTGTTTGTTTTGTGCCATCTGGATGTGTCACAGTAACAGAAACATAATCAATATTTCCACCTGTATAAAAAATATCTTCAATCGCTAACGTTGCAGTTTTATCTGTTGCATCATATGCATCTAAGTAAACAACAGAAGAACGAATTCCTTCTTCACTTAAGTATTCTTGGAATTCATCTGAAGATACATCATTACCACTCAATTCTGACATGAATGTACTCTTCTTATTTAATTCTCCTTTTTCTTTATCTAATCCATATTTTTCTGTTAATGTTTGTTCTGATGAAAATAGATTTGTTCCTAATCCTAATCGATTCCCTTCAATTTGAACACCCATCGCAGCTAATGTTGTAGGAAAATTATCAAATGTTGTATAAGTTCTTTCTACATTATTTTCTACAGATACTGCAGAATTAATATAACAAGTATATACTCGTCTTTGATAATCTGTATCAATATCTAGCATATAATCAGAATCCATTGTAGGATGATCTCCTGAAATGACAATTGTTGTATTTTCATACCAAGATTGTGTTTTACACCATTCTACGAAAGCACTCACTTGTTTATCAGAATTAAAGATAACATTTGAGTAATGATCATCAAATCTATATTCTGCTTCATCATCTAAATAACCATCTTCAAAATGCGTATCAACCGTTAACATCGTATAGTTAAATGGTTGACCACTATTCGCTAGATTTGTCACATCATTTTTAGCCATTTCAAACAAATAATCATCTTCAAATCCCCACCAAACATAATACCCGCGAGGAATGATTCCAGCATCTTGTGCATATTCATAATCATGGAACGCATAATCTCCATGTTCTTGGAAATACAATTCTCTACCACCAAAAGACACTGGAGAACCACAGGCAAACATTTGTGAATATCCTTGTTGTTGTAAGATATCACCTAATGTTGTAATTCCAGGAAAGAATGTGCTTTGTGTTGTCATTGTATTACGGCCAACATCTGTTTGTAATGGTAAGCCTGAAGTAGCCGCAAATAGTCCACCCATTGTCCAAGTTGTAGATGGCATGGAATACGCACCATTCAATATACTATTATCACTTCCAGAAAAGTCTTCATTCGCTTCCGCAAGTGCTGTTAAATTTGGAATGACATTTTCATCCTTTGCCCCACCATTTGCCTTATCCGCATAACTCATTTCCATAGATTCACAATAGATATAAATTAAATTTCTTTTCGTTTCAGGGAATGTTAAATTTGTTGAAGAAGGGTCTACATATTCTGTTTTAATAAAATCAGATGTTGTTGTTTGGTTTTCGACATATGTCCCTACATCTAAATGATTCCAAAAAGTTGTGCCAGCAATCGCAATACAAACACAAGAAACGATTACCATGACCGTTTTACCAATTCTTCGAAAAATCTTTCCTGCTTTTGTAAGAATAACAATCAAAATGATTCCAATGGCCATACAAATACACATTGGAACAACAGATTGTTGAATAAAAGCATCAATCATATTAGAACCAGTACCTTCTAGAGGTGCTGTTGCTTCATACATCAACTCATCCATCTTTAGGTTAGGCCATGTTGTTATCAACCATTGCACAACAAAATACAAAAGTGTACCAAATCCTAAAAACAATACCGCAAGAATACTTGTAAAGATACCAAGATGTTTTTTACTGGAAATTTTCATTTCTTTTTTAGAAACTTTTAAGTTTTTCTTTGCTTCTTTGAGAGCTTTCTTTTGATTTTTGGCTTCTAATTTCAATTCTTTGATTTGTGACTTAATGTCTGTAGATGTATCTACATAATCACTCTTCATTGAAATATATTGTTCTTTTGCCTTTTGTAGCTTTTTACTTGCATGTGCTATTTTTTTCTCTCGTTGTTTTTTCGCTTCAATATCTTTTTGACGTAAATGAAATCGTCTAAATGCTTTCTTTTCTGGTTTTTCATTTGTAGAAGGAATTTCTGTTCCTTCTACTGCTTCTTTTTTTACAGTTTGAACAGAATAATAGTTATGATGAAGACCTGTAGGTTTCTTACCTTTCTTAAAACTATAACGAGAATGTGACTGTTTTTTGTGATTTCTATCTATCTTTTTCATGCCTATTATTATACTTATTTCTAACTATCATTTAAATTGAATTTTACACACAAATCAAAAATAATGTCCAAAACCAACAAAAAAAGTCAGAATAAATCTGACTTTACATTTTTTCTGGAGCAGAAACGCCAATGAGATCCAATGCATTTTCCATTGTTACCATACATGCGCTAACTAATCCCAATCTTTCATTTGTTAATTCAGGATTAGAAGGATCAGCTACTCTACAAGAATTGTAGTAAGAATGGAATGCTTTTGCGAAATCATGGCAGTATTGACAAATACGATTTACAGCTCTATATTTTGCAGCTTCTTCTACCTTCTTAGGGAATTCACTGATTTGTTTTAATAACGCAATTTCCTTTGGATCTGTTAATAAAGTATAAGAATCTTTCTGTACAAATTCAGGTGTTCCTTCTTTATGAACGATGTTATACATTCTTGTATATGCATATTGAACATAATAAACAGGATTATCATTGTTCTTTTGTTTCGCAAGATCCATATCAAAATCCATCTGTGTATTTAATTCCTTGGATACAAAGAACCATCTTGCGGCATCAACACCTACATCTTCACATAATTCTCTAATTGTGATTGCGTTACCAGTTCTCTTACTCATCTTAACTTCTTCACCATTAGATACCATTCTAACCATTTGAATCAAATCCACGATCATTTTTTCTGGATCAAAATCAAGTGCTTCTAATGCACATTTCATTCTCTTTACATAAGAGTGATGATCAGCACCCCAAAGATTGATCAATGTATCATAACCTCTTTCAAACTTATAAACATGGTTTGCGATATCTGGTGTTAAATATGTTAATAAACCTGTATTTTTCTTTAAGACTCTGTCTTTGTCATCTCCAAATTTTGTTGATTGGAACCATAAAGCATCATCTTTTTCATATGTTAATCCTTTTTCTTTTAAGGACTCAATACATTGATTGATTCTAGCACTATCATTTTGATAGAAGAATCTTTCATGCATCCATGAATCAAAATGAACTCTAAATAGATCTAAGTCCTTTCTGATGGCATCTAGTTTCATTTCAATACCTTCATCCTTGAAATATTCACACCATTCAGAATGATCCTTATTCAACCACTTATCACCATCTTTTTCTTTGATTTTTTTTGCGACTTCAACAATATCTTGGGCATGATATCCATTTTCTGGTAATGGATAAGAAACTCCAAATAATTCACAATATCTTGAATACATACTTTCCGCAAGCATATCAATTTGATTTCCGGCATCATTGACATAATATTCACGTGTTACATCATATCCTGCTTCACTTAAGATTCTACAAAGTGCATCACCCCAAGCTGCACCACGTGCATGTCCACAATGTAAATCACCAGTTGGATTTGCGGATACATATTCAACTAATAATTTTTCAGATTTCCCAAAATCACTTTTTCCATAATTCTTACCTTCAGAAAGAATTAAATTAATACATGCAGACAATGCTGATTCATTGATTTTAAAATTAATAAATCCAGGACCTGCAACACTAATATCGCTTGCTTCTTCTAAATTACCTTTTAAAGATGCAACCAATTCATTGGCAATATCAACAGGCTTTTTATGAAGAGACTTCGCTAAACGCATCGCAATATTTGTACTGTAGTCTCCCATTTTAGGATCTCTAGGTCTTTCAACCATGATCATATTATCTTCAGTTTCTAATTCAAAAGTTTCTTTTACAGAAGCTTTAATGGCTTCACAAATTTTCACACTAATGTCACTCATACTTCTTCTCTACTTTCTAAAATTCCACAATATTATATCAAACAAACAATTGTTTCCTACTTCTTTTTTCGATTCTTATCCACTACATTACGAACTTCATTCATTTGTTTCTTATCAAAAAACAATTTCACTGGGCGATGTCTTCCTTGTAAAGATAAACAACCATCCGCATAATTCAAAGTTACTTCTTTGGCATCATTCCAAGTAGTGAGTACTCCCGTCACAATTACACCGTCTTCACTCACACCACTTTTCACAAAATAAAATAATGTTCCTATCACTAACAACGAAATTGTTTGAACCCATTTTGTAATCCCGGAATATTGAAAATAACTCATGATTGCCACAAAATAAAACATCATTGAAAAAATAATCTTACTACCACTTTTCGCTTCTACAATTACCTTTTGAGATGTTTTTACCCAAAACACTAAAAGTATAACGATGATTACATCAATTGCACTAAAAATAATATTTCCAATATCCATTTCACAAACTCCTATACCAAAAGATTATACGCCAAAAAAAGATGTAACTCTACCTATAAAGCTACATCTCTGCATTCTTATCAATTGATTTTACTTGCGTCGTAAGTAACAGTTTTTCCTTCTGTTGTTGTTTGGATTACTGCAGTAACATCCATTCCGTTTTCTTTGAGAATCTTTGTCATTTCTTCAACTTCAATAGTACCTGTTGCCTTCACAAAGAATTCTGCACCACGTTCTTCATTCTGATAAACGCCTAATGCTTCTACATTGGCATCATTTTCAGAAAATAACGCAGCTGTCTTAGACAACAAACCAGGTTTATTTTCCATCTTAATAACAAATTTTGTACCTTGTTGTTTTAAACCAAGAAGATCTACAAATGTTTTGAAAATATCTTTTTCTGTGATAATTCCAATAACCTTATTTGTTGTATCAACAACTGGTAATACATTAATACTTCCTTCTAACATTACTTGTGCAGCAACTTCAACAAATTGATCCTCTGTAATTGTCTTAACATCTTTGATCATAATTTCTTCTACTGTTGTTCTAGACAATAAGTAGTTCAATTCAAAGATAGACAATGACGTTGTATTTTGACCAGAAGCTTCTGTAACTACACCTTCTGTAATCAATCCTTTTAAAACACCATTTCCATCTACTACAGGAACTCTATGAAAGTGTCCCTTCTGCATGATTTCCAATACTTTAGATACAGATGTATCTGGAGTTACTGTAATTGGATTTTTCGTCATATGATCTTTTACGTACATAAATTATCCTCCGAGGTAAGCTTTTCTTACCTGTTCACTAGCTGCCAATTCTTCGCCAGTGCCTTCTAATATTATTTTACCAGTTTCTAGAACATATGCACGATTTGCGATACCCAATGCCATCTTTGCGTTCTGTTCTACTAACAATACAGTTGTACCATTTTTATTGATGTCCACAATAATTCTAAAGATTTCTTTTACAAGTAATGGAGACAACCCCATAGAAGGTTCATCCAACAACAAAATCTTCGGTCTAGACATCAACGCTCTAGCCATGGCTAACATTTGTTGTTCACCACCGGATAATGTACCCGCAAGTTGCTTTTCACGCTCTTTTAAACGTGGAAACAATTCAAAAACATACTCTAAATCTTTTTCAATACCATCTTTATCTTTTCTAAAATAAGCACCAAGTAAAAGATTTTCTCGTACTGTTTGTTCCGCAAATACACGTCTTCCTTCTGGAACTTGTGCTAAACCATCTGTAACGATCTTATGTGCTGGGGTTTTTATTAAATCTTTATCATCTAATGTAATGGAACCAGAAGCAGGTTTCAATAAACCACTGATTGCGTGCATTGTTGTTGTTTTGCCAGCACCATTCGATCCAATCAATGTAACGATTTCACCATCATTTACATGAAATGAAATTCCTTTGATGGCTTCGATCATGCCATACTTTACAACTAAATTTTCTATTTTTAGCATTCTCTAAGCCCTCACTCTCCAATATATGCCTTTACTACATCTTCATTCGCTTGAATTTCAGCAGGTAAACCTTGTGCTAATACTTGTCCAAAATTTAATACTGTAATTCTTTCACAAATACCCATGACTAATTTCATATCATGTTCAATCAATAAAATAGAAATATCAAAATGATCACGAATCTTACGAATCATTGCCATTAAGTCTTCTGTTTCTTGTGGATTCATACCAGCAGCAGGTTCATCCAACAATAATAGTTTTGGTTCTGTTGCAAGCGCACGTGCAATTTCTAGACGACGTTGTGCCCCATAAGGTAAGTTTCCAGCTGTTAAATTCGCAAAGGAATCTAATTCAAAGATTTTCAATAATTCCATTGCCTTTTCAGTAGCTTCTTTTTCTGCTTTGTAATATTTTGGTAATCTTAATACAGTTGTTAATAAACCATACTTCATAGAATTATGCATACCGGTTTTAACATTATCCAATACTGTCATATTCGTAAATAAACGAATATTTTGGAATGTACGCGCTACACCTTCCATATTTGCTTGTACAGGATTCAATTTTGCCATATCTTTTCCCGCAAGAGAAATCGTTCCTCTTGTAGGTTGATATACTTTTGTAAGCATATTAAATACTGTTGTTTTACCAGCACCATTTGGTCCAATCAATCCATAGATTTCACCTTTATAAATATCAAGATCCAAATCATTAACAGCTGTCAAACCACCAAAATCAATGCCAAGATTTCTAACTTCAAGAACTTTTTCACGTGTTTCACTCATGTGCTTCAGCTCCTTCCTTTTTCTTTAATTTCGCAAAGAAAACTTTTACTTTTTCATTGTTTGTTAAAATCATCATCACAATCAATACGATTGCATAAACAAGCATACGATAAGATGACAAGAATCTTAACATTTCAGGTAACATAACTAGTACTGTTGTTGCGATAATTGTACCCGTCATATTTCCTAAGCCGCCTAAAACAACATACACTAAAATTAAGATAGATGTATTAAAATCAAACTTCGTTGCCGCAACAGACGCATAATTCATCATATATAATGCACCTGCAGCACCACCTAATGCACTACTCAAAACGAACGCTAATGTTTTTGTGTGTGATACATGAATACCAACCGTTTCAGCCGCAATCTTATTATCACGACAAGCTTGAATTGCACGACCTTCTCTAGAATCAATGACATTGTAAACAACTAGTAATGCCAAAATAATTAAAATGATGCCAGCTGTAAAAGTAGAAATCGCAGAATTACCTGTTACACCCATTGGACCAGAAATCACAACTTTGCCACCCTCTTGAAGTTGCATCGTATTATTAATAAATGAGAAATGAATTCCAGTAGAATCAACACCAACATATAAGTTATTGATTAAAGACATAATAATCTGTCCAAAAGCCAATGTAACAATTGCCAAATAGTCACCTTCCAACTTCAATACTGGAATAGAAATTAACCATCCAACAACACCCGCAAAGATCGTACCTACAATAATACATAGAATCAAACGAATAATATCATTTGGAATCGTATTTAATAAACAAGCATTTACAACTGCAGCACTAAAACCACCAAGTGCCATAAATCCAGCTTGTCCTAAATTCAATTCACCAGAAAATCCAACATTCATATTTAACCCAATTGCCGCAATAACATAACAACAAACAGGAACAAGTAAGGATGTAATCATTCTAGGAATGCTTCCACCTGCTTGTAAAAGTGTCATAACAACATAAGCAATCAAAACAAGTGCGAAAGAAGTTGTACGTCCTCTCATTTTAGGACTGAAAAGCGTTTTAACAAATTTCATAACTGTACACCTCACACTTTAACATTCACTTTCTTACCTAATAAACCAGTAGGCTTAACAAGTAAGATAACAATTAATACCATAAATACAATTGCATCTGACAATTGTGTAGAAATATAAGCTCTTGTCATATTTTCAATGACACCTAATAATAGTCCACCTAAAAACGCACCAGGAATCGATCCAATTCCACCAAATACCGCAGCTGTGAAAGCTTTAATACCTGGCATAGAACCTAAAGTAGGATATACAGATGGATATGTTGCACATAACAAAATAGCAGCGATTGCAGCTAAACCTGAGCCAATCGCAAAAGTGATAGAAATAATCTTATTTACATTAATTCCCATCAAAGCAGCAGCTCCTTTGTCTTCACTACACGCACGCATTGCACGACCTGTTTTTGTATTGTTAATAAACAAAGTCAAAACAATCATAATAACAACACAACTCAAAATCGTAATCAATGTTAAATATGGAATACTTAATTCTCCAATCGTTAATGAACCAGATAAAATTGTTGGGAAGATTTTTGTATCTGTTCCCCAAAGTAACATCGCTCCATTCTGTAAGAAATATGAAACACCAATTGCCGTAATTAAAACAGATAAAGAAGATGCTTCTCTTAATGGTTTATATGCTAATCTTTCAACAACAACACCTAATACCGTACATACAACGATGGATAAAATCACTGCCAAAAATACTGGAAGACCAGCTCTCATCGCTAAATAAGCAACAAAAGCACCAACCATGATAACGTCACCATGAGCAAAGTTCAGCATTTTCGCAATACCATAGACCATTGAATAGCCTAATGCGATAATTGCATAAACACTACCTAGTCCTAGCCCACCTATCAAATAAGATAAAAAAGCCATAGCTTACCCTCCTTTTATAAATAAGAAAGAAGGCTGTCATTGACAATGCAATCAACAGCCCTCATACACTTTAGATCTTATTCAGCACTTACGTAAGTACCGCCTTGAATTACAATAGCCTTAGGAGCCTTAGAAACTTCACCATTTTCGTTCCATGTTACGCTAGTACCTGTGATACCATCGAAAGTCATAGAAGTGAATTCCTTAACTAAAGCATCTGTAATATCAGCTGTAGAATCAGAAGCAGAAACGCCTGAATTTTCTAATGCTTGAGCGATTGCATATACACAATCATATGCATCAGCTGCGAACTGAATTGGAGTTTCTCCATAAGCTTCTTCATAAGCCTTTACGAAGCTTTGTGTCTTTTCATCTTCAGAATCAGCAGAGAATGGTGTAAGCATATATAAACCTTCAGCTAAATCTGTATCAAATCCTTCAAGAGATAAGATACCATCCATACCATCACATCCAAAGAATGATGGAGTATAACCTTCCTTGTTAGCTTCTACAAGAATTTGTGAAGCTGGTTGATAATAAATTGGTAGGAATACGATATCAGCACCCGCATCTTTACAAGCCTTTACAGCTGTTGAGAAGTCTGTTGTACCATCTTGGAATGCTGCTTCCGCAACAACATCTAAACCTACTTCATCAGCTTCAGCCTTAAACTTCTTGTAGATACCTGTAGAATAACTATCATCATTTCTATAGATGATACCAACTTTTGTTCCTAAATCTGTATGTTCACTAATGTAATCAGCAGAAGCTACACCTTGGTTAGGATCTGAGAAACACATTTGGAATACATTTCCATAAGCACCTGTTTCGTTATCAGAATCAGAATAGATAACGGCTGGAGAAGATCCAGAAGGTGTGATAGCGAAGATGCCATCTTGTTGATAATATGGAGATACAGTTTGTCCTGCACCAGAAGTTGTAGTCGCAAGACTTACTTGCATACCCCAGTCAGCTAATGTGTTATAAGCAGTAACAGCTTTTTCACCATCTGCTTCATCATCTTCAAACTTGAACTCAAGTTTTACTTTTCCTTCAGCGTTGATTTCATCAACAGCGATTTGAGCACCACGTTGTACAGCTAATCCATACACTGCAGCGTCACCTGTAATAGGACCAGAACCACCTAATTTAAATGCACCGTCAGTAGATGCAGATGCTGTAGAACCAGCAGTTGATGATGAAGAACAGGCAACCAATGACATTGCCATTGCTGCAACCATTCCTCCTTTTAATACTTTACTAAAATTCATTTCTTTTCCCTCACTTTTCTTTGTTAAGAATGATTATGATTATAGTACATTCCAAATATCGTTCAACATGATTTTCACAGAAAATCCACATTTTTCTGAAAGATTTTTATTTTTCGTGAAAACTTTTTCACAAATAAAAACAGGAAGATGATTTCCTCCTGCTTTCATCAATCTTAGTTCTTTGTTTCTCTCCAAATTTTTGCACCTAGAGTCGTTAATTTTTTATCTAATTCAGAATACCCTCTATCAATATGATAAATATCTGAAATCGTTGTTATGCCATCCGCAATCAATCCTGCCACGACCATTGCAGCCCCACATCTTAGATCTGTAGCGATTACATCCGTTCCCCCAAGTACAGTTGGTCCTTCAATATCTGCTTCTCCACTACGCACTTCAATATGAGCACCCATTTTCGCTAGCTCATAACAATGCTTAAATCGTTCTGGGTATATTGTATCTTCTACTTTTGATTCGCCATGTGCTTGCGTCATTAATACTGTTAAAGGTTGTTGTAAATCTGTCGCAAAACCAGGATAAGGTTTTGTTGTGACATCTGTTCCTTTCAGATCTTTACTTTCTTCCACTTCAACGTAATCGACACCAACATTCATCTTAACACCCATTTCTTCAAGCTTTGAAAGTAAAGAATCCAAATGTTGTGGAATCACGTTATTAATACGCATTTTTTTCGCACATGCTGCCGCAATCACAATAAAAGTTCCTGCTTCAATACGATCTGGAATAATTTCGTGGAAACATCCCATCAAATCATCAACACCATCAATCGTAATGACATTTGTTCCCGCACCACGTACTTTTGCGCCCATCTTATTTAATAAAGTTGCTACATCAATAATTTCTGGTTCTTTTGCGGCATTTTCGATTGTTGTACGACCTTTTGCGTAAACTGCAGCCATCATAATATTGATTGTCGCACCAACAGATGAAATATCCAAAAAGATCTTTGTTCCTTTTAATTCTTTCGCTGTAATGTCATAACAACCTTTTTCAAATTTCACTTCAGCACCTAATGCTTCAAAACCTTTGATATGTAAATCAATCGGTCTAGGTCCTAAGTAACATCCACCAGGCATCTTCATACGAACATGTCCATATTTCCCAAGTAAAGCCCCCATGAAATAATAAGAAGCTCTAAGTTTTGTAACTGCATCTTGGACAAGATCTGTATTTTTCATGTGTGTTGGATCAATAATCAAATGATCATCCGCAACCTTTATTACTTCAATGTTTAATATATTTAATATTTCACACAAATTATTTACATCCGCAATTTGTGGAATTCCTACAATTGTTACTGGACCATTAGCTAGTACTGCAGCTGGTATCAACGCTACCGTCGCATTTTTCGCTCCAGAAATCGTTACTTCGCCTTCTAATTGATGGCCACCTTCTATCTTAATTACTTCTTCCATGAATATACCTCTTCATCACTTGATTTTCTTCTTTACATCATCAACATCAATGATCATCTTCATATTTTTTTCGTAATCTAAATTAAATATTTCCGCATATAAAATATTCATAATAAACTCCATCGCAATAGATGATCCAAATCCTGAAATCTTTGGTGTAGGTTCATAATAAGAAATAGAAATCGTTTCTGTTCCATATACAGAAAGTCCACCTTTATCAGGACCTGTAATAACGATCATCGGTATTTTTTTCTGTGATAATGTTTTAGCCACTTTTAACATTGCATCTGAAGATTCACTATAATAAATAAACAAACCTATACTATCTTGTTCTTGTAAAACAGCTTGTCGAATATTAGAGCTTATTCCACTTTCCATAAACGCCGAAAAATTTATGGTTCTTAATTTTCGTTGAAATTCATACGCTATTAAACTTGCATCATCACCAGCATAAATATACAATTTTTTTCTTTCATAAATCATCTTAGCGATTTTGTTAAGTTTATCAACATCAATAGAATTCCAAACTTCATTTAACGCACCAATAGATAATGCATATACTTTTTCCGCAAGTGTTTGTTTTGTATCCATCGCTTCAAATGGCAATGAAAAATTCAATTCTTTCCCATTAAAAACAAAAGTATCTAATTCTTTTGCCAATTGTACACACAATTCTTTATGTCCCTTATAACCAAGTTTTTTACAAAAACGAATGATACTACTTTTAGAAGCATGTAATGTTTCTGCCAGTTCATTTAAAGACATATTAGTTGCTTCTTTGGAATGTTCTTGAAGAAAAATCGCTAAAGTACTTTCTGTCGGTGTTAGATTTTCTCTACTTCGTATCTTGTCAATAATTCTCATGGTAGTATTTTACCATTATTTCACAATGAACTCCACTTTCAAAAAGAAAAGAAGCTTTCGCTTCTTATTCAATTTAACCAAAGTTTTTCACAATTTCTTGAATCCATGCAAAGATAACCATGATTCCTACAAATGTCCATAAATAGAGAGAAGGATCATTTAAATACAACTCATCTTTTTTCTTCCAAATCATATAGATTCCAACTGGAGGAAGAAAGATAACAAGTGCATACATCAACATATTCTTTTTACTTAAAGAACGAACTAATCTTTGTTGATCTTCAACACTTGTTGTATTTCTTGCACGTAATTCAGAACGAATCTTTTCGTTTTCTGCGTGAAGTTCTTCTTTTGTTAATTTTTTCTTATTTTCTCTTTCAGCCATGTAAATATTATCCTATTTATTACGTTGTAATTCAAGTTATTTTATGAAATTGAAAAAAGGAACTAACACATTGTTAGTTCCTTAAAATCATCAATTTTAATTAAGCTTCTGCTTTTTCTTGACGGTTTGCAGCGATGACAAATGGTGTATAGATCAATGTTGAAGAACCAATGATGATAACGATTTGCCAAATTGCACCCATGATATTTCCTGAAGAAGCCAAGAATCCGAAGACACCTACTGGAGTTGTCCATGGAACGTCAATCAAGAATAATGGGCAGAGTCCTAAGTATTGTACTAAGTAACCTAAGCATACAGATACAACTGGTGCTAAGAAGAATGGTACAGCGAACATTGCGTTCATAACCATAGGAACACCGAAGATAATTGGTTCGTTGATGTTGAACAATCCACATGGGATAGATAGCTTAGCGATAGCCTTGAAGTCATCTCTCTTAGAGAATAACATAACAGCGATAATGAATCCCATTGTCAAACCAGAACCTGTTGATGAGAACCAACCAGAAACGAATGGATTAGCGATAATGGAATACTTTTGGGAAGCTGTATAGAATACACCAGAAGCAGTTACACCTTCACCAGATTGATATAGTTCAAGGTTAGATGCCATCATCTTTGTCATAAATGGTGTTGTAACAGCACTCATAACGTTTGGACCATGGATACCGAACCACCATAGTAATTGCATGATCAATACTACTAATACATATCCTGGAAGACCTGTCATGATCTTTTCAACTGGGGACATGATTGTAGAAATGATATCGAACATTGTTAATCCGAATAGTGAGCAGATGAAACCAACGATAGATACACATAATACTGTGATGATTGTTGGGAACAATACTGCGAATGATTGTGATACGTTTGGTGGAACTGAATCAGGAAGATTGATCTTCAATTTTCCAGAATCAACCAACTTAACATATAACAATGTTGTTAAGATACCTACGATTAATGCTACGAACAATCCATCAGCCTTTGTATATGAAGAAGCTACTACGTTTGAAATTGTAACTGTTTCTCCACTTTCTGTTGTTGTTGATGCTGTTGTATTCATTAATGTAACGAATGAAGCAAGTGCTACTGCTGGAACTGTCTTGTCATTAGCGTGTCCAATGTTTTCAGCATAATGCATGGAAACAAGTACACAGATAGCTACTGCCATGAAGTTCATACAGCCATAGTTTGCTGTTGTGAAAATTGGAGTTAAGGATTCCAACCATGCAAATCCTGGAACGTTAGCTAAAGAAATATAGTAAATCATTTCTCCAGTCTTAGGATCAGCGACACCTCCTGTTTGACACAAGACGAATTGGAATAGAGTACAGAATGCACCCCAAATGACGACTGGCATGTTGTCAATAAATGAGTCCTTAATTGCTGATAGGACTTTGTTTGACTGCATCTTACCGGCTAAAGTAAGAAGGCCATTCATAAATTTGTCTTTCATGTTTTTATTCCCCTTTCGACAACTTAAGTTTAAAAATTAAAGAAAGCGATTTCAATTAAATTTATATATTTTGGAAATTATTTTTCTGTTTTTCGATAATTTTTTGTCATAAAATGACTATTAATTCTTATTTTTGTCATTTTTATATACTTAAAAGCGTTTTCAAATAAAACTTTTTATCATTTTTGTGAAACTTAAGTTTCTTTTTTGTGGGAATTTCATGTGTTAATTGTCATATTTCGTGATAAATAAGCAAAAAAAAGAACTAGACATATCATCTAGTTCTTCAATTAATTTTTCGAGAATTAAGCTTCTGCACTTTGACGGTTTGCAGCAATTACGAATGGTGTATAGATTAATGTAGATGCACCGATAATTACTACGATCTGCCAGATAGCACCCATGATATTTCCAGAAGAAGCCAAGAATCCGAAGATACCTACTGGAGTTGTCCATGGAACGTCGATAACGAATAATGGGCAGAGTCCTAAGTATTGTACTAAGTAGCCTAAGCATACGCAAGCAACTGGAGCTAAGAAGAATGGTACAGCGAACATTGCGTTCATAACCATTGGGATACCGAAGATAATTGGTTCGTTGATGTTGAACAATCCACAAGGAATAGCTAACTTAGCGATAGCCTTGAAGTCATCTCTCTTAGAGAATAACATGATTGCGATAATCAATCCCATTGTGATACCAGAACCTGTTGATGAGAACCAACCAGAAGCGAATGGGTTAGCGATAATGGAATACTTTTGGGAAGCTGTATAGAATACACCAGAAGCAGTTACACCTTCACCAGATTGATATAGTTCAAGGTTAGATGCCATCATCTTTGTCATAAATGGTGTTGTAACAGCACTCATAACGTTTGGACCATGGATACCGAACCACCATAGTAATTGCATGATCAATACTACTAATACATATCCTGGAAGACCTGTCATGATCTTTTCAACTGGGGACATGATTGTAGAAATGATATCGAACATTGTTAATCCGAATAGTGAGCAGATGAAACCAACGATAGATACACATAATACTGTGATGATTGTTGGGAACAATACTGCGAATGATTGTGATACGTTTGGTGGAACTGAATCAGGAAGATTGATCTTCAATTTTCCAGAATCAACCAACTTAACATATAACAATGTTGTTAAGATACCTACGATTAATGCTACGAACAATCCATCAGCCTTTGTATATGAAGAAGCTACTACGTTTGAAATTGTAACTGTTTCTCCACTTTCTGTTGTTGTTGATGCTGTTGTATTCATTAATGTAACGAATGAAGCAAGTGCTACTGCTGGAACTGTCTTGTCATTAGCGTGTCCAATGTTTTCAGCATAATGCATGGAAACAAGTACACAGATAGCTACTGCCATGAAGTTCATACAGCCATAGTTTGCTGTTGTGAAAATTGGAGTTAAGGATTCCAACCATGCAAATCCTGGAACGTTAGCTAAAGAAATATAGTAAATCATTTCTCCAGTCTTAGGATCAGCGACACCTCCTGTTTGACACAAGACGAATTGGAATAGAGTACAGAATGCACCCCAAATGACGACTGGCATGTTGTCAATAAATGAGTCCTTAATTGCTGATAGGACTTTGTTTGACTGCATCTTACCGGCTAAAGTAAGAAGGCCATTCATAAATTTGTCTTTCATATTATACAAATTCCTTTCTACGTGAATATTTTGCCTCACAAAGTAAACGCTTTCAACACAAAAAACACATAATGAAACTTAATTTCACACAATTTACGCAATATTATGTGAATGTGTTAATTTTTAAAGAAAAGTTTCATGATTATTATATTTTGAAACATGATTGTTATATTTTCATGAAAATTCATTACAAAAATATCATTTTTATGAGAAAGATTTTCTTTTAAAGCACAAAAAAAGAGGAAATCCTTAGATTTCCCCAGTGTTTATTTGCTTATTTTAAATTAAGCCTTGTTAGCAGAACCAAATGCTTCGCAAAGTTCTACAACCTTCTTTGTTACAGCATCTGTACCTGGCTTTAGAAGTTTACGTGGATCATATCCCTTACCTTCTTTATCCTTGCCAGCTTCAATGTATGCACGTGTAGCTGCAGCAAATTCTAATTGAAGTTCTGTGTTGATGTTTACTTTAGAAACACCTAATGTAACAGCCTTATGAACTTGTTCAAATGGAATACCAGAACCACCATGAAGTACAAGTGGTTTTCCTTCAACAGCTGTATCGATTTCTTGTAGTCTGTCGAAGTTTAATCCCTTCCAATCTTCAGGATATACACCGTGGATGTTACCAATACCAGCTGCTAAGAAATCAACACCTAAGCCAGCGATTTCAGCACATTCCTTTGGATCAGCAAGTTCACCGTTAGATGTAACACCATCTTCAGTACCACCGATACCACCAACTTCACATTCAACAGAAATTCCCTTTGAATGAGCTAAGTTGATAATGTCCTTAGACTTAGCAACGTTTTCATCAAAGTCATAATGAGATCCATCAAACATAACAGATGTGAATCCAACTTCGATACAAGCCTTTGCACCTTCATATGTACCATGGTCTAAGTGAAGTGCTACTGGAACTGTAATTCCCATTGATTCATATAAATCACGAACCATGTCAGCGACTGTCTTAAATCCGCCCATGTACTTACCAGCACCTTCAGATACTTGTAAGATTGTTGGAGACTTAGCTTCTTGCACACCAGCAAGTACAGCTTTTGTCCATTCTAAGTTGTTGATGTTGAAGGCTGGGATAGCGTAATGTCCTTCGTGAGCCTTTTCAACCATTTCTTTTGCAGAAACTAATGCCATAATATTTACGATTCCTCCTATATTTTGGTACTTCTATTTTATTCTTGAATAACACTTCTGACAAGCAATAACTTGTGATTCAAATCACTTTCTTTCATTTTTTACACGATTGCATAAAAATAATACATGATATTTCCATCATCATCTAATGCTTCCATGTAATAAACCGTTGCTTGCTTTGCATCAATTGTGATACTACCAATGACTGAAATTTGTTTTGCGTCTTTGTTTTTTGTCAATTCATCAAAATGATTAGAAATATAAGAACTACCATCTTTCATCATTTCTTCTTGAGAACTAT
Organism: Bifidobacteriaceae bacterium; assembly: GCA_963661415.1. Taxonomy (GTDB): domain Bacteria; phylum Bacillota_I; class Bacilli_A; order Erysipelotrichales; family Erysipelotrichaceae; genus Bulleidia. The sequence continues at coordinate 43,148 of CAVLCI010000001.1, forward strand.
ATTGTTCTGATTGATATAAAACATTACCTAAGTACCCACTTAAATTTTCCCATTCGCCAATTTCACTAGAAGCATTTTGTTCTTCTGTGATCTGTTCTAAAACTTTTGTATATGTCGTTGTCGAAATCGTCATAAAAGACGTTGGGTCTTTTTTCTTTACTGTTACTTGATACGCTAGATCTGTTGCATTGCCATTGATATCTGTCGCTTTGATACGCACAGTATATTTACCTGGTGTTTCTGTATCCACATCACTTGTATATGTGTACCATCCACTTTCATAAAAAGGTGCACTTGTGTTTGTTTTCTCTGGTTCTGTTTCTACATATTCTAGATTCCCATCAATTATATCTGTAACACTTTTGATATTACTACTTTCATCAAAAGTATCACCTTCTGTTATCGTAATGGAACTTTCATTAAGTTCAATGATTGGTGATTGGGTATCATGAATCGTCACTTCTAGTGTAAAGTCTTTTGTTACAGTTTCACCATAGCTATCTTGCATTGTCGCTGTATATGTCAATTGTTGCTTACCCACTTTTGAAGTATCAATCGTTGTTGGCTTACAGCTAACATCTCCATAATGTGTATCTACAATATCCAAAGGATCCCTTGCTTGCTCACCATATTCATAAATGGTGTAATCTACTGTATTTCCATCTGCATCTTTTTCATCTTCTTTAAAAGTCACTTTTAATTGTTCATATACTTTTTGATATGAAGCTTGTTTTGCAGCTTTATCTTGTTGATATCGATTCATGTAATAAACACCAAAACAAATCAATACAATCACAACAATCGCACCTAAAACAATCCATAATTTCTTGTTTGTTTTTTTGATATTTTGTTTTTCTTCTTTTGGTGGTGCACTTTGTTCTTTGGCTTTTTGTTCTTCAAGAGGTTCATCTGCAGTAATCGGTGTCATGTGCACTTCTTTTTCAATTGGCCTATCTAAAGAATCTTCTTCCTCTTCTCTATGCCACGCAACATCTTCTACCACTGGAAGTTCTTCTGTATGTTCTTCATGTTCTTTTTTTACTTCATCCATAATTTCCACCTTTCAAAAAAGGAAGGCAATCTACTGCCTCCCCTCATTTAGTTGTCAAATGCATCATCGCCAGTTGGCAAATCCAATCCACTCTTATCTAGAGTATCTTCAATCTCCTCATCGTCCATTGCGATTTCGCTTGTATCAATATGAACTTCATCAAACTTTCTTCTATTTCTGAGATCCCATTTATTTCCTTCTAATGAAGCAAATCTAGAATCTAACATCAATTCAGAATAAAACTGGCTCTTCTTTTTTCTTAATTTTTCTTCAGGTATATTCATTTGTTTACTAACATCTGCCCAAAGTTTTAAGAAATCAATTTCTTTTTTTCTCTTGGACAAGCATTGAAACGCTACATCCGTCATACTTTGTGAAACACTCATTTACTATATCTCCCTTGCATATCAAATCATAAGATTTCATATGTTTCTTTAATGCGCAAGTATGTTACATTGTGCAAGACATAAAGTCAAGCATCATTAAGATAGATATTGTATATTCCAAATTAATTTTTGATGAACAAGCTCTTCGTTATGCGAATAAATACTATATTCTACTACCCATTGAAAATCATTTTTTAATATGGAATGTGTTTTTGTTTTCATTTCCATATCCCCATATGGACTCATGACAGTTGTATGCCCCCATTTTCCATTATTTAAAACAGTAATTGAACTAATATCACATTTTCTTTCTAGTTTTACAATTTCATCTTGAAATTCTACAAAATGTAACGCAGTAGTCTCATTTTCTTTATATTTCAAAATATTCTTTTCTAGAATTGCATTGCCATCCGCAATGATTTTTTCTTCATTATCTAACAAGTTATATTGAATTAATTTTACTTTTACTTTCATTTTGTCACCATAGGAAAAAATACTTTATTATCATCTTTTTCAGGACCATGAATCAAAGAATAAACAATATTAGAAGCATTAGATAATTCTTTTGTAGAACCATCTTTCATTCTCACCCATATACTGCCAGCACCTGCTCCAGAATATGGAATATACGGAGATTGTGCAACTTCATCTTTGGCCCAGTAATAATGTGTATCATATCCTTTCTCTTTTAATAGCTTCTTGAGTTTGCGGTTTTCTTTATCTTGTGAATCTTGATATTCAAATAAATGACGATCTCGTATTCTTTGTGCTAGATCCGCAATAATTGGATCGGAATGTCTTGTAAGTTGTTGAAAGCCATATCCACATGTACTTTCATCCAATTCAAAATAATCTTGTAAAGAAATTTTTCTACCAGTAATAATTGGATAAAATAGTGGAATGACATGTTCATCTATATTTTCCATTCCCAAATCTTTCAAACGTTTAAACAATAGATGTAATATCGTTTCATAGCTTCTCGCTACTGGATGATAGTATACTTGCCAATACATGTGATAGCGCGCCATGATATAGTTTTCTACCGCATATACACCACTTTCTTTCACGACCAATTGATTTCCATCATGTACACGTAATGTTCTTAAGATTCTTTCTAGATCATATTCTCCATATTTTGTTCCCGTAAAATAAGCATCTCTTAGCAAATAATCAAAACGATCTGCATCCAATTGTGAAGAAATCAATTGTGTTAATAAAGGATTAGCACTTTCATGACGAATAACATCCGCAACATCTTTACTAAGTCCTTTACAACAATTTTCTAATATTTTTGTGATTTCTGTATTTTCTTCAATGATTCTACATGTAAAGTCTTCGTGACTCGTTTTTGTAACACCTTCAAATGCATGAGAATATGGACCATGACCAATATCATGTAACAATCCCGCAAGCATCGCTGTTACTTTCTCTTTCTCATTAAGTGCTTTTGAAATATCATTCACTTCAGAAACCATTCTCCTAACAAGTTCATACACACCTAGAGAATGCCCAAAACGAGAATGTTCTGCACAATGATATACAACATAAGCACCACCTAATTGTCGAATTCTACGTAGTCTTTGAAACCATGCAGAATTGATAACATCCCATACAACTTGTAAATCTACATGAATATATCCATGTACAGGATCTCTCAAAACTTTTTCTTCCGATGTTTTTTCAAACATATTATTTTTCCTCTAACAAAACAACCGCAAATGCTTGTACACCTTCTTCTCTTCCAATAAATCCCATTTTTTCACCACGTGTTGCCTTGACACTCACTTGATCCAAAGAACAATGTAATGCATGCGCAAAGTTCTCTCGCATTTGTTGAATATGCGGTGCCATTTTTGGTCTTTCAATCATGATCATAGAATCTACATTTCCAATGCGATAACCTTTCTCATCCATCATTCTTGCCACTTCTTTTAAAATAATTTGAGAATCAACGCCTTTCCACTTTTCATCTGTATCCGGAAACCATTTTCCTAAATCACCTAAAGCTAGCGCACCTAATATTGCTTCCGCAACCGCATGTGTTAAAGCATCCGCATCAGAATGTCCAACCAATCCTTTTGTGTGAGGGATTTCTACACCACCAATAATCAACTTTCTTCCTTCTGCTAGTTGATGAATATCTGTACTTTGTCCAATTCTCATATTTTTATCTCCATCTTTCCAATCATTTTACAGTATAATAGTGCCTATGAACTTACAAATTCCCGAATATGTTTCAATATTAATGAAAAAATTAAACGAAAATGGTTATGAATGCTTTATTGTTGGCGGTGCAATTCGCTCTATGTTGTTGAAGAAACCAGTACATGATTACGATCTAACAACAAATGCTTTACCACACGAAACAAAACAAGTATTTCATGAATTTCATACCATTGATACCGGTTTACAACACGGTACGGTTACTGTTGTCTCCAATCATATCCCCGTTGAAATTACGACGTACCGAAAAGAAACTGCCTACAAAGATCATCGCCATCCAGATCAAGTCATATTCACAAGAACGATTCAAGATGATTGTGCGAGAAGAGATTTTACAATCAACGCATTATGTTATAACCAAACAACTGGTTTATTAGATTTTTTTCATGGAAAAGAAGACTTAGAAAATCAAATCATACGTTGTATCGGAAATCCCTATGAACGTTTTGATGAGGATGCATTACGTATTCTTCGGGCAATTCGTTTTGCCTCACAATTAAATTTCTCTATAGAAGAAGAAACTTCTAAAGCAATCTTAGATACCAAAGATACATTGTCTTATGTTTCTATCGAACGTATTCAAGAAGAATTTACAAAGTATTTAGAAGGGGAAGGTTTTTTACCATTATTCTATCCATATCGAAAGGTCTTTTCGGTATTCTTATCTGAAATCAACGAAATCAAGGATTGGGATTCAATGATTCAATCTTTTCAAAATTCCATTCCAAATGCATCTGTTCGCTTAGCGATATTATTCTCTTCTTTCCAAGATCCAAAGCACACTTTAAAACAATTCAAATATTCCAATAAAGAAATCACAACCGTGATGGAAATGATCCAACATAAAGATTCTCCAATCACAACACGTATTGAAATCAAAAAGTTATTGAAAGATTTATCATGTGATTTTAAATTGTATTTAAAATTTAGAGAAGCAATGGATCTAAAATGTTATGAATCTACATATGATATCTATCAATCCATCCTTCAAAATCATGAATGTTATTCATTAAAACAATTAGAAATCAATGGGTCAGATCTTGTTTCTTTAGGTTATCAAGGAAAGCAGATTTCTGAAACTTTAAATCGTTTATTGAATGATGTCATTGAAGAAAAAACACCAAACTCTAAACAAATTCTGTTAAAACAAATCAAGGATTGCCATTAGGCAATCCTTTTATAATACAAGTTGATAAGCAAATCTAGGTGTTCCATCCTCAACATAAATAATGCCAGTTTTAACAAATCCATTCTTTTCTAACATTTTTTGCATTGAAATGTTCTTCTCATGTGTATCTACACGAATATTAAAGATTTGATTTCTTTCACATATTTGTTTAGCTAATGTAACAAACAAAGAAGCTAGATTTTTTCCTTTCATTGTATCTTTGATACATGTTCTATGCATGACAACATATGGTTCATCATTCAACCATTGTCCTTCTATGTGTGCATAATTAGAATCTTCATATTGTGCTACAAAAGAATAACCAACAACTTCATTTTCATTCATAACACAATATGCACCCTTTTTTTTCATATCTTCTAATACATCAATTTGATTTGGATATTCACCTTGCCATTGTGATATATCATTCTTTTTAAAATATTGTTTTGCTTGTTGGATAATTAATAAAATATCATCAATATCTTTTTGTTCTGTTTCTTTGATTTCCATGTTTTAAAAAAAGCAGGTTTCCCTGCTTTTCCTCTTAAAGCTTCTTAAATTGATCTACATCAAGAACGAAAATTGTAGCACCACCAACCTGTACTTCAACAGGGAAAGATGCATAACGTCCAATGTCATAACTAGCTGTAGAAGGAACGATTTCTGTACGTCTCTTTGCTTCAGAACCAATGACATCAATACACTTATCTACAAGATCATCTTCTGTACCTACAATCAATGTTGTGTTTCCTGCTCTTAAGAAACCACCTGTTGTAGATAAACGTGTCATGTAGAAATTATTCTTTGTTAATGCAGAAGTAACTGCAGCTGCATCATCGTTAGAAACGATAGCTAATACTAGTTTCATATTTTCAACCTCCAAAAATACAATAATATTTTAACACAAATATCAAACATTGAAGCGGAAGAATACAACATCGCCATCTTTCATGACGTATTCTTTGCCTTCCACTCTTAGTTTTCCTGCTTCTTTTAAAGCTTTTTCACTTCCATATTCCATGAAATCTTCATAACTATATACTTCAGCACGAATAAAACCTTTTTCAAAGTCTGAATGAATCACACCTGCACATTGTGGTGCTTTCATTCCTTCGTGGAATGTCCATGCACGACATTCAGGTTCTCCAACAGTAAAGAATGTACGAAGACCTAACAAATGATAAGCAGCTTGAATAATTTGATCCAATCCTGATTCTTTGATACCTAAATCATCTAAGAAAGCTTGTTTTTCTTCTTTGTCTAATCCTGACAATTCTTCTTCCATCTTTGCACAGATTGCGATAACTTCACTACCTTCTTTTTCAGCTAATTCTTTTACAGATTGAAAATAATGATTATTACTTGGATCATTGATTTCTTCATCTGACATATTTGCCACATAAATCACTGGTTTTGCGGTTAATAATCCATAGTTTTTCATGATTTCTAAATCATTTTCATTCAAATCTAATAGACGAACAGATTTACCTTCTAATAATTGCGCTTTAAATTTATTTAAAGTTTCTAATTCTTTGACAGCATCTTTATCTTTTGTTTGTGCTTTTTTCGCAATCTTACTAATTCTATTTTCTACTGAATCCAAATCCGATATCGCAAGTTCTAAATTGATTTCTTCAATATCACGAACAGGATCCACAGATCCTTCAACGTGCTCAATATTAGCATCATCAAAACATCTAACGACATGAATGATAGCATCTGTTTGACGAATATTCCCTAAGAATTGGTTACCTAAACCTTCGCCTTTGGATGCACCTCTTACTAGACCTGCAATATCTGTAAATTCAAATGTTGTATAAATTGTTTTCTTTGGATGAAAAATATTAACAAAATCATCCATACGATAGTCTGGTACTTCTACAACACCTACATTTGGAGCGATTGTCGCAAATGGGTAGTTTTCTGCAAGTACTTGGCTATTTGTAATCGCATTAAATAAAGTAGATTTTCCAACATTTGGAAGACCTACGATTCCTGCTGTTAATGACATTCCTTTATTCCCTCTCTATTCTTCCGTTGCTTTTTCAACAACCTTTTTCATTTTACGCTCAAATTCATGTCTAGGAAACATGATGACGTTTCCACATCCCAAACATTTCACCTTGATATCTGCACCAACACGAATAATCTGCCATAATTTACTTTTATGACAAGGATGTTCTTTTTTCATTTCAACAACATCATTTAAACCATATTCCGTAACCATTTTAATGACTCCTTTTATATGACTTTAATGTATTTTCCAACAACATTGTTATTGTCATTGGACCAACACCTTTTGGTACAGGTGTAATTGCTTGACAATGATCTTTTACTCTTTCGAAGTCAACGTCTCCACATAGATGGCCATCAGCCATACGATTGACACCCACATCAATAACATATGCGTTTTCATTTACATAAGTTTCATCAAACAATTTTGGAGAACCAACTGCCGCAATTAAAATATCTGCTTGTTTTGTGATTTCTCTTAGATTTTTTGTATGTGAATGACAAATCGTAACAGTAGCGTTAGCGTCTTGTAACAAACGTGCTACAGGAGTACCAACCAATTTACTTCTTCCAACAACGACAGCGTATTTTCCATCTGGATTACAATCCATTCTTTTTAAAAGTTCCATAATTCCACTCGGTGTACAAGGGGCAAACGATGGCGCATTTAAAAATAGATTACCAAAGTTCAACGGTGTTAAACCATCAACATCTTTATCACAAGAAATGTAAGAAATTGCCTCATATTCATTGAGTCCTTTAGGTAAAGGCAACTGTAATAAAATGCCATCAATTGAATCATCTGCGGATAACTTCTTCAAAGTATCATTCAATTCACTTTGTGTTGTATTCCCGTCCATATCAATTTCAACACTTTTAAATCCAACACTTTCACATGCCTTCTTCTTTCCTTTGACATAAGAAATCGAAGCAGGATTATCTCCAACCAAAACAACTGCCAAACAAGGAATTCGTTTACCAGATTGTTTGATTTGTTCCACTTCAAGTCGCATTTGTTCTCTTAATTCTTTTGATAATTCACTACCATAAATAACTGCACCCATAAAATACTCCCTTCTAACGAATCACTTCATCACTATCTAATATGATTGTCACAGGACCATCATTCAATAATTCTACCTTCATATCTGCTCCAAAGATACCTTCTTCTACACAAAATCCTAGATTTCTTAAGCATTCGTTAAAATATAAGTAGAGAGGTTGTGCTATTGAAGGATTCCCTGCCATTGAAAAGGAAGGACGATTTCCTTTATGACAATCTGCATATAACGTAAACTGGGATATCGAAAGAATCGAACCATTCACTTGTGATAAATTGAGATTCATTTTATCTTCTTCATCTGTGAAGATTCTCAGTTTTGATACTTTCATTGCCATTTTTTCAACAACTTCTTTTGTATCTTCATTTTTTAATCCAACAAGTATCATATATCCCTTGTTGATTTTTCCATGTACATTTCCATCAATTGTGACAGAAGCATTTTTTACTCTTTGAATGACTAATTTCATAGGAAGAATTTTATAACAAAATTATTACTTTTTCAGTTATATTTGTGATAGAAAAGTGAAAAATGATATATGTAAACGCTTTCATTTTGTGATGGTGATGTGAATTCCTCCCAAAGTTTGATACTTTCTTAAGAATTTGTTAACATTCTTGTATGCAAAAAAACACAAAAATGAAGAAAACATTTAGATTCATCTTGCCTATATTAGCGGCGGGAGCTATTGTAGCAGCTTCTGTGAACCCTGATGTAAAGGCTGATGATCCAGTAAAAGGAACACTTCCTGTTTACGATATAGAAGTTGGTGACACAAATGTCGCATCTACATTAAAAGAAGATGTCATTAGTGATCGTTGTGAGATTGATGAAAATCTTGATATTAATAACATCAATGTTGATTTATCAAGTATTGATATTACAGGATTAAACATTAATCAAGCTGGTATTCAACGTGCAACTTTAAAAGTAAATCTCGTTAATGCGAATAACACGACAGATTCTGTAGGATATTCCTTTACACAAGAAGTAGTTGTTAATATGAAAGTAGCTTCCGCCCCACAGTTAAAACTAAAGGCACAAGAAGTAACAGTTAATAACGGAGATAATTTTGTCGCTGAAAGTTATATTTCTTATGTGAATGATGCGCAAAGTAATCCTAAACCAGTATTAAAAGTTGATACACATAACTTAGATATGAATGTAGATGGTCAATATGTAGTAAGTTATACAGCTGTTGATCAAAAAGGAAATACAACACAACAAGATCTTATTGTGAATGTTCAAACCCCTGAAGAAGTATTACAAGCACAAGCTGCTGAAGCTGAAGCACAAGCGCAAGCAGAGGCTCAAGCACAAGCTGAAGAAGCTGCTAGACAAGCAGCAGAATTAGGTGCAAGTGGTGAAAATACAAATACTTCTAACTTAGGTTATTCCGCTGGTGGATCAAATCCATATGGTGGTGGTTGGTCAAACTGTACATACGGTGCATGGCAAGCTCTCTACAACGCTAGAGGTATTGCATTACCAAACTTAGGAAATGCTTCTGAATGGTATTCCAACGCTGCAGCTGCAGGTTATTCTGTAAGTGGTACACCTACAGTTGGTGGTATCGCTGTATACAATGGACATGTTGCTTATGTCGATGGTGTTGATGGTGATATGGTTCATATCGTCGAAGGTGGTTTCTCTGGTCACTATAATGAACGTTGGGTATCATCTAGTGGTACAGGAACAAAATCAACAATTGGTTATATCAATGTATGATGAAAGAACGGGAATCCCGTTCTTTTTTTATACTTTATGATTGTCTAACGAATGAAGCAAGAATGATGCAGTATCATAATCTTTTTTCTAACATAGATAATAGAATAGATACTTTTTGATTTTCTTGGGATATATAGAGAGGTAGCTTTATCAATACCAAATACACCATATAAAGCTGAAATCACAACTGATAACTGAGAATATTGATTTGTCTGAAATAATTTCCTTTTTTGAATATTATCATAAATACTTTCTGCTCATTTTGTCTTCTCGTACTCTTCTGAATATTATCTATATTTTCCAAACAAAAAAGAAGAAGCATTTCACTTCTTCATTTTCTTTAAAATAAATAATAATACAAATAATAGTAGTACGATAATACTAATGATATTGATGATCGTTCCAAACATAATTACTCAATCGCTCTATATGCTGTCCACTTTCCACTCTTATATCTTATCGCAAAGAATACGATACGTACAAGCCAGTCAATATACATCGCAATACGTGTTCCTACTACACCATAGCCCATAACTGTACCTAATACATACGCACCAACAACTCTAGCCGCAAACATCGAAGCAACACCTACATACATTGTATACTTCGCATCACCAGCAGCCCTTAAACATGTTGGCAATACAAATGCAGGTGCATGAAATAACGCTACAGCTAAACATTCCATTCCTAATATCGTTTCAGCAATCGCTAATGTTTCTCCTTTTAATGTATATAAAGATAATGCATATGGAGAAACAACATAAAGAATAATATTATTTACTACTGCCATGATAGATGACATAATCAACATCTTACGAATATAATATTTTGCTTGATCATAATCATTGGCACCAACACATTGGCCTACAACTGTAACAACTGCTAACTGCATTGCCATTTCTGTTGTATAACACAATACACACAATGAATTCGTAACACCATTTGCGGCTATCTGCATTGTTCCATATGTCGCAACAAATGTCGAAACAATGACTTTACCCAATTGGAACAATCCATTTTCTACACCATTTGGAATCGCAATGGATAATATACGAGAAACGATATCTTTCTTCCAAGTCAAAATATCTTTCCACACAACATAAATTGGAGCTTCTTTATCGAAACATAATACAAGCATCACAATTGCCGCAACAACTCTACTCGCTAACGTTGGCCAAGCAACACCTGCAGCACCCATATGCAATAAATATACACAAATGAAATTGCCTACAACATTGATGAGGTTCATTAAGATAGAAACTCTCATCGTTGTATTTGTACGATTCATACTACGATATAAAGCAGCTGAGCTGTTATATACACCAAGAAATGGAAATGACAACGCTGTAATCCAGAAGTACACTTTCGCACTATCCATAACATCTGCTTCTACGCTTCCATATAAGAAGTTTAAGATAGTACCATGGAATACAACACAAAGAATTCCAAAAAACAATGAAATGATAAAACTAATCATAATCAATTGTGAAGCAGATAACTTCGTATTTTCATCATCACGATTTCCTAAATATTGTGTGACAATAACAGATCCACCACCCGCAATCGCTGTTAATATCGCAATGATCAAGTTATTCACATCATTAACGATAGAAACTCCAGAAATGGCAGCTTCACCTGCCGCAGATACCATAATTGTATCTGCCATACCAACCAACATAACTAGTAGCTGTTCTACTAATAAAGGAAGAATTAATCTTCTTAACTGTGCATTTGTAAACATTCTTTTTTTCATGGGATTATTTTATTCCTGAAACTATAAATTGTGAAGAAAAAGCTTAACAATCACATTACAAATTCATAACAAAAAGATTACATTGAAAAAGCATGGACTAAAATCCATACTTTCCATTATTTTCTAGATATTTTTAAAAGTCTTAATGAATTCAATACACACAGCATCGCAACACCTGTATCCGCAAAGATTGCCCACCACATGTTCGCAATACCTAATGCTCCGAAAATCAATGTTAATACTTTGATTGTAATTGCACCATAAATATTTTCATTCGCGATAAACAAAATTCTCTTACTTGCGGAAATCGCTAGAGAAATCTTACTTGGTGAGTCATCCATCAATACGACATCTGCCGCTTCAATTGCCGCATCGCTTCCTAAAGCACCCATCGCAATACCAACATCAGCTAATGTAATAACTGGAGCATCGTTAACACCATCACCAACAAAGGCCGTCTTTCCTTCTTTCATAAAGTTCTTGACTGCATTTACTTTATCTTCTGGCATACAACCACCAATTGCTTGATCTACATGTAATTGTTTACCAATTGCTTCTGTAATTTCTTGATTATCACCAGATACTATAATGCATTTCTTACCTTCTTTTTGTAATAAATCAATTGCCTCTTTTGAATCCTTTTTCAATTGATCTCTTAAAATCAAGCAACCTTCATATACACCATTTTTCGCGACATAAACAAGTGTACCTGTTGAAGATTGTTGTTCACAAACAATTCCTTTATCTTGCATCAACTTATAATTACCAGCGAGTATCTCAACACCCTTTAATTTCACAGATAATCCTCTACCAGCAATTTCTTGTACATCTGTAATATCAGCGTCCTCTACTTGTTGGTTACAAGCGTTTTTAATCCCTTGCGCAATTGGATGATTTGAAAAATGTTCTGCGCACGCTGCATCATAAATTAATGTATCTTCATTACTAACACTAAATACTTCTTCTACCGCAAACTCTCCAGAAGTCAAAGTACCAGTTTTATCCATAACAACTTGTTTTACTTTCGCTAAATCATCAATAATATTCGCTCCCTTTACAAGAACGCCTCTTGAAGATAGACCACCAATACCCGCAAAGAAAGATAGTGGAATAGAAATAACCAATGCACATGGGCAAGAGATTACGAGGAATGTACAAGCTCTACGAATACCTTCATTGAAATCACCAATAAAGACACCAACAAAAATTGCCACTGCAATTGCTAAGAAAACAACGATTGGTGTGTAATATTTAGAGAATTTTGTAATGAATTTTTCATGTTCAGCTTTATGAGAATCATTGTTTTCAACTAAATCTAAGATCTTAGCTACTGTAGATTCACCATATTCCTTTGTTACACGAATTTCTAAAACACCCGTTTCATTGACAGATCCAGAAATAACTTCATCATCTACATCAACATCTCTTAATTTACTTTCACCTGTTAAACTCGCTGTATCCAAAGAAGATGCACCACTGATAACAATACCATCTAAAGGAATTCTTTCCCCTGGTTTTACACGAATGATTTCATCAATAGATACTTCATCTGGATCTACTTTTTCATAGTCTCCATTACGTTTTACCATCGCATACTCTGGTCTAATATCCATAAGTTCGCCAATAGATCTTCTACTTCTTCTAACAGCTAAATCTTGGAAATATTCTCCAATCTGATAAAACAACATAACGCCAGCCGCTTCTTCCCACTCTTGTTGATAAATTGCAGCTAATGTTGCGATAGCCATCAAGAAATGTTCATCGAAGAGTTGCCCTCTTCCCATGCCACGAACTGCTTTGATCAATACATCATATCCAAGTATCAAATACGCAATCAAAGAAACAATGATTTGCGGAATACCGTTCATCAAAAATGAACTAGCAAATAAAGCAGCACCAACAATCATTCTTGTAAGCATCACTTTATCATTTGTATCTTCATCTTGAACTTTCTTCTTTTCTTTTACATATTCTGAAAATTCAACTTCAGGTTCTGCCTTGGCAATCATGTCTTTCATTTCAGATGCAATACGACTCTTATCTTTTGGATTGCATTTCACAATCAATAATTGATTCATAAAATCTGCATCACAACTTTTAACACCATTGATTTTTGTAGTTGCTTCAGCGAGTTCATTGGCACAATCCGCACAATCAATATTTTTAATATTAAATTTATACGTTTTTTCTTTTTCGTCTGAAATTTTTTTGATGACTGGATTTTCTTGATCATCTTCTATGATCTTTATCATTTGTTGTTCAACTGAATGATTCTTTGAAGAAACAACATCATATTTCAAATGAGAATGAATACCAAATTCTAATGTACAATTTGTTACACCATCTAATTTTCCGATTTCTTCTTCTAATTCTCTAGCACAATTCGCACAATCAATTCCATCAACAACATATTCCACATGTGTAATATTATGATCTATCACTCTAGTGATAATTGGATTTTCTTGGTCATCTTCAATGATCTTGATCATAGATTTCTCTACAACATCTGCTTTATCTATTTCAACATCATATTGTAAATGAGAATGAATACCAAACTCTAATATACAATTCGTTACACCATCTAATTTTCCAATCTCTTCTTCTAATTCTTTTGCGCAATTAGCACAATCAATTCCTTCAATAGTAAAAACTTCATGTTTACATTGATGGTGGTCATGATGATGTTCATGTCCACAACAACATTCTTCTCCATGTTCATGATGATGGTGATGATGTTCATGGCCACAGCAACATTCTTCTTCATGTTCGTGGTGGTGATGATGTTCATGTCCGCAATGACACCCTTCTTCATCATAATGGTGATCATGGTAATGGCATTCTTCATGTTCATGGTGATGTTCAACAGGTGTAATAACAGGATTTTCTTGATCATCTTCTATGATTTGAATCATCTTCTTTTCAATTCCTTCAGGATCTTCACCTTCATATTCATAAGATAAATGAGAAGGATGTCCAAATTCCAATACACAATTCGAAATACCTTCTAATTTTCCAATTTCTTCTTCGAGTTCTTTTGCACAATGTTTACAATCAATTCCTTCAACTGTATAACTAAAAGTTTTCATACTAACCTCCAATACATTTGAATAACTGTTCAAATGTTCTTGTGATTCCATATTATTCCTGAATGATTAATTCGTCAATACAAATTCAAAAAAACTGTTACAATGGATATCATGATTAAAACAAATTGGCACACACATACAAAAAGATGCGGGCACGCAATAGGAGAAGATGAAGACTACGTTATAGCAGCAATCGAAGGAGGTTTTAAAACGTTAGGCTTCTCAGATCACGCTGCGTATAAAACACCATATCCAACAGAAAGAATGAATATTGAACAAGTAGATGAATATTTATCTTCTATTCGTTCTTTAAAAGAAAAATATAAAGATCAAATCAATCTTTATGTAGGTATGGAAGTAGAATGTTATCGTTCTGAATGGGAAACATTATCTCAATATCGTAAAGAATTAGATTATTGTATTTTAGGACAACATAACTTAGATTTAGATCTTATGAGTTCTTATGGTTTTACTACACCACAACAATTATCAATGTATGTTGATCGTTTAGAATATGCATGCAAGCATGCGTTATGTGATTATATTGCACATCCTGATGTATGTTTATATTCTTATCCATACATGGATGAAAGTGTTAAAAAGATAGCAGAAAGAATCGCTGATATTTCCCTACAATACAACATGCCTCTAGAATTAAATACAGGTAGTGGCGTACATAATGGTATGACAAAATATCCTGATGGAATGCGTTATGCATATCCTACAAGAATATTCTTTGAAACATTCGCAGATAAAAAATGTCCAGTCATTATTGGACTAGATGTCCACAATCCTGAACTATTTAAAACAGATATTGATTTAAATAAAGCTTTATCTGTTGTTGAAGGATTAGATCTAAATTGGTTAATTGACTTTGATTTAGCATCTTCAGCAAAGGAAAGAAAAAAGTTGTTTTATTAGATCTTATGAAAATAAGATCTTTTTTGTATATCATTATATTTTTTGAAGCATGAAATCTTGTACTTCAATTACCTTATCTTTATCACAAATTCTTTTATAATGACTTAAAATCAAATTCAAATAAACATCATGGAATCTAAAATTTTCATCATTTTCAATCTTACTTTTTACTTTTTTAGCGATTCTAGAAAAAGTTTGATTATTATCTAGAATATCTGCTTTCAATAATTCTAATAATAGCTTTACATATGGCTCATTAAGATTTGATTTTAATTTTTCTTCAACTCCAACGAGTGCTTCTTCTTTATGGCCCAAATAATAATGTGCCAATGGTTCACATGCATCTAACATATTATAAGATATATTTACACCCATTTCTTTTGCTTGATTGATGTATTTCAACGCATTTTCAAATTCTCCTGCTCTGTTTGATTTCCATATCAAACTATTTAATATCAAGTCTTTTATTTCTTTTTCTTCCTTTTCTAAATTATCCAATAGTTTATAATAAATCTCTTCTGCTTCTTGATACTTTTTTAGAAGAACTAAACTACTTGCGATACATATGTTTATATGTTGAATTCGCTTAAAATATAACGTATCCCTAAAGATCATTCTTGTTTTTTCAGCATAATCATAGGATAAAAAACCATCATTCAAGTAAAAATACATAATTGCCATTCTATGATAAATCACACCCAGATAATTTAAATTATTGATACCTGTATAATGCTCTTCTGCCTCTTTTAAATAGTTTAAACTTTTTATAGTTTGGTGTTTATATTGATAATAAAATGCTTTCATAAGACAAAAGAATAGTTGTTCTTTATAATCAAAAACATATAGATAATATTCTTCTAGTAATTCAATTAATTCTTTTGATTTTTTTAAATCTTTTTTTTCTTCTAGTTCATTGTAAAGTTGAATCAATATATAATGGAAAAAAGCTGGAGAATCTTTATATAAAGAAAAGTTCAAAAAATAGGAATTTAACATGATATTAATTTTTGTTTGATTCATTGAAATATGTGTTTCAAACAATTCTAACAAGAACCGTTTTGATTTATCTAATAATGAAAAATCATTTATAAATTTTATATCAGCTATTTCGGTTAGTTTCTGTAACTTTTCTGGTGTAATATTTGTCTCACCATTTTCAATCTTACTTAAATATCCTTTGTTGATTTCTAATACATCTCCAACAAAAGACAAAGTCATATTTTCTTCTTTCCGAATATATCGAATATAAGAACCAATTATTTTACGATTTGTTTTTTCTTTATTTTCAATCATGATTATACCCTTTACTATTAAACTAATTATTTCATACTCACAGATAAAACACAAAAAGGAACTTTGAAAGTTATTCAAGTTCCTTTCATGTTTCTTAAACAGGATTTTCTACTAATTGTTTTGTTTATTAGCTTCTCTTTCTGCTTGTTCTTCTACAAGTCTATTTAACATGATTTTTTTAGCTTCATATGCAACGATTGCATCTGGATCGGTTTCACTATTTTTCACATTATAATGAGCTCCTGTTGTTGGATCCATTTGGTAAATCTCACCATAAATCATTCCACCACCTTTTGTTAAGATTACTTTTTCATGATCTCCAATATTTCGGAACAAGTATTCTACCAATCCTTCTGGTGTTGAAATATCATAGTCTCCAGCAGTATCAGATACTGTCGAAGAATCAATTGTTTTAGATACAGGTGCAGTATATTTCACATTTGATGCATCTACTTGATTACTCTTTTCTATTAAAGTAGTCGTTTTAGATGAAATTCCAACTAATGCTACGATTCCAATAATTGGAATCAAAATTAAAAATTTCTTCATTTTCTTATCTCCCTTCAAATCATTATTTCATTTAAATCTGAATATGCATTATCACCATTTTTATACCTTGCGATATTCATACAATTTTCTCTCTTTCGTTGTTAACTAAATTCTACCTTGATTATATTGTTTATCAAGACAGTGATTTTTGGTAACCGTTTAAGTTTTATTTTTTCTATTCTCCAAAGTTGTCATTTACACCATGAACAATAATAAAAGTATTTGATTCTTTAAACAAAAAGATTTCATTTTTAAATTCATCAATTAGAATGATCCCTTTTTTACTATCTATTGTTGTTTCATAAAGATACATTGTTGTTGCTTCATCTTTCAACATAGCAAGTGTATTGCTGATTTTTTCATATTTTCCAGTTTTTATAAAATTGCTATCTTCTAATTGACACGTCATATAAAATCCATAATTAGAACTTTCAGGAGGAAGTGACAAATGATATTCCCTATCTTCACTAACGTAAGTACCTGGAATATCCAATAAACATTCTTGTGATACTATCGGAAAATATCTTCCTACAGAAAAACTAACTAGCGCTATCAAAATCACCAACATTACATATAAAACAATTTTTGTATTCCTTTTCATTTTCAAGCTGTCCTTACACTAAAATTCTCGAACAAGAAACTGATACCTATCCATAATGCGATATTGTTTTAAATTCTAATGAAAGCTACGAAATATTCCTTACAATGCTTTCTTTTCGTCCTTTCATTATTATCGAATCTATATTTTGCGATATTTATAAAATAATCTCTCTCGTTTTGTTAACTAAATTCTAACTTAATTATATTTTTTATCAAGACAGTGATTTTTGGTAACCTTACAAACAAAAAAAGGCGTTACGAATTATTTCATAACGACCTATTTCTTTTATTCTAGTTCAAATGCTCCAGTATATAACTGATAGTATTGACCTTTCTTTTCTAATAATTCTTCATGTGTACCACGTTCAATGATATGACCATGATCTAATACAATAATGACATTAGAATTCTTAACAGTTGATAATCTATGTGCAATAACAAATACAGTTCTACCATTCATCAAACGGTCCATACCTTCTTGTACGATTTGTTCTGTACGTGTATCAATGGAAGAAGTTGCTTCATCCATAATCATAACTGGTGGATCAGCTACAGCTGCTCTAGCAATCGCTAACAACTGACATTGACCTTGTGATAAAGATGATCCATCTCCATTCAACATTGTGTTATATCCATCTGGTAAATGTTTAATGAAAGAATCTGCACCTGCAAGTTTAGCAGCCGCAATACATTCTTCATCTGTTGCGTCTAATTTACCATAACGAATATTTTCCATAACAGTTCCTGTGAATAAAACTGTATCTTGAAGAATGATTCCAAGTGACTTTCTTAAAGATGATTTTTTTATCTTATTGATGTTGATACCATCATATCTGATTTTTCCATCCGCAATGTCATAGAAACGATTAATCAAGTTTGTAATCGTTGTTTTACCAGCACCAGTTGCACCAACAAAGGCAATCTTTTGACCTGGTTTTCCATATAACGTTACATTATGCAAAACAACTTTATCTGGATTATACGCAAAATCTACATCATCAAATTGAATATCGCCTTTTAATGGAACATATGTAATTGTTCCATCTGCTTTATGAGGATGTTTCCAAGCCCATTTACCAGTAGGTGTTGTGCTTTCTACAATCTCTCCATTCACTTCATTTGCGTAAACAAGTTCAACATAGCCTTCATCTGTTTCTGGTTCTTCATCTAATAATGCGAAGATTCTTGCTGCACCAGCTAATCCCATGATCGTAGAGTTGATCTGTGGAGAAATTTGTTGAATTGCACCAGAGAACTGACGACACATTCCTAAGAAAGGAACAATTACCGCAATCGAAAAAGGCAAACCAGAAAGTGATAAGTTATTTACATGCAATTCCATAAATACACCACCCATCACAGCAACCATAACATACACAATATAGTTAATGTTATTTAAGATTGGCATTAATGTATTGGAATATTTATTTGCCGCAAAAGATGCTTCATAAAGTTCATTGTTAACTTTATCAAATTCTTCTTCTGTTAATTCTTCATGGTTAAATACTTTGACTACTTTTTGTCCATTGATCATTTCTTCTACGACACCTTCTGTTTTACCAACAGTCTTTTGTTGTGCCATAAAGAATTTCGCACTCTTACCACCAATGACTCTAGTAATTGTAATTGTTATCACCGCACCAATCACAATAACAAGTCCCATATAAATACTGTAATACATCATAATACATAGAATTGTTACAACAGTAATTAATGAAATTAATAGCTGCGGAAAGGATTGTGAAATCATTTGTCTCATCGCATCAACATCATTTGTATAGTGAGACATGATGTCTCCATGTTGATGCGTATCAAAGTAACGAATTGGTAGAGATTCCATGTGTTCAAACAATTCATCTCTTACTTTTTTTAGAAAACCTTGTGTGAACAAAGCCATCAATTGATTATAAGTAAATGAAATAACTAACGCTAAGGCATATAAACAACCTAATATCAATACAAAATGCATTACTTGAGGTTTTGTGTCAGCCCATGAAATATTGTTATTCCATGAGTTTTCTAATACCGCAACGACATTTTGTTGGAAGATAGAAGGTAAAGCACCTAGGATTGCATTTAAGATAATAAACACTAGAATGAGAGGTAACATTTTAGGGAAAAATGAAAGCATCATTTTCAATAAACGTTTTAATGTTTTTAATTGATTTTCTGTTTTATTTTTCATGCGATTACCTCCTTTTCTTCAATTGTTTCAGTACCTTTTTTATTCTGAGATAAATAAACTTCACGATAGATTTTATTTGTTTGTAATAATTCTTCTGAAGTACCAATTTGATCAATATGACCACCATCCATCACAATGATTCTATCTGCATCTTCTACAGAAGAAGTACGTTGAGCGATAATAATCTTCGTTGTTTCTGGAATATATTCTTTCATTGCTTTACGAATCAAAGCATCTGTTTTAGTATCAACAGCACTTGTAGAATCATCCATAATCAAAATCTTTGGTTTCTTTAAAAGAGCTCTTGCGATACAAAGTCTTTGTTTTTGACCACCAGATACATTTGTACCACCTTGTTCGATCCAAGTATCGTATCCTTTTGGAAATTGATCAATGAATTCATCGGCACATGCTAAATGACATACATGTTTTACTTCTTCCATTGTGGCATCTTTGTCACCCCAACGAATATTATCTGCAATTGTACCTGAGAAAAGAACATTCTTTTGTAGTACCATCGCTACAGAATCTCTTAGTGCTACTAAATCGTAATCTTTTACATTTTTTCCACCAACGCGAACTTCCCCTTCGCTCACATCGTAAAGTCTTGGAATTAGTTGTACAAGAGAAGACTTAGAGGAACCTGTTCCTCCGATAATACCAATTGTTTCACCACTTTTAATATGTAAGTCAATATTTTCTAATACTGGTGTTTCAGCATCTTCTGAATATTTAAAATTAACGTTATTAAAATCAATGGATCCATCTTGAATCGTAGAAATTGCATTTTCATTAGAAGTAATTGTACTTTTTTCTTTCAATACTTCCGCAATTCTTTCTGCGCTTTCTTCTGAGAATGTAATCATAACGAAGATCATAGAAAGCATCATCAAAGAAACTAAGATCTGGAATGAATATGTTAATAAAGTAGAGAATTGTCCAATATCCAATGTTTGTTGATTAATGATATGTTCTGAACCTACAGATAATACAAATAACATAACACCATAAACACATACCTGCATGATAGGATTATTTAAAGCTAAAATTCTTTCTGCTTTAGTAAAGATCTTTCTAATATCTTCTGAAGCATTTTGGAATTTTGTATTTTCATGTTCTTCACGTACATATGATTTTACAACACGAATACCTTTGACATTTTCTTCTACAGATTCATTTAAAGCGTCATATTTAGGGAACCCTTTACGGAAAACTGGCATTGTAATCTTCGCAATCGCAAATAACGCAATGCCTAAAAAAGGAATTACAATCAAGAAAACAAGTGCCATGCTTCCACCCATGTAATAAGCCATAAAGAATGAAAACACTAAATTCAATGGAGCTCTAACAGCAGTACGAATAATCATCATAAATGCCATCTGAACGTTTTGAATATCTGTTGTTAATCTTGTTACCAATGAAGCATTGGAAAAATGATCAATATTTGTAAATGAGAACTTTTGAATGTTATAAAATGCATCATGTCTTAAGTTCTTTGCGAAACCACAACTAGCCTTAGAACATGATATTCCAGCTAAATAACCACAAATTAAAGCTATGATTGAAAAACTAATCAATTTCCATCCATAGTTAAGAATAACATCCACACCTGCACCTGCACGAATTTCATTTACAAGTAAAGCAATTACATAAGGAATCAAAGCTTCCATTAATACTTCACCAATAACAAAAATAGGTGTTAAAATCGTGTCTTTTTTATATTCACGTATGCTTTTTACTAACTCTTTTATCACGATATATGTACCTCCTTTTAAATTTTGCTTGATAGAATAAGTTATCATTTTTTTTACAATCTGTAAATCGATAACATTCAAAAATGAAGTCTATTGACTTCATTTTTTTAGAGTATTTTCAATTTGCTCTGCGACACCTTCAGCGTCTAATTTATATTCACTAAGAAGAGTTTTCCAATCTGCACTTTGTGCAAATCCTCTCATACCTAAGCGATGTATTTTTCTTGGACAATGATCTGCCGCAACTTCACAAACCATAGAACCTAAACCGCCAACAACAGAATGTTCTTCAACTGTAAAGATTTCATCATTTTCTTCTAACAGTTTTGTAATACCAGCTTCATCTGTAGGCTTGATTGCACACACATCTACAACTGTTGGATCAATGCCTTTTTCTTTTAAGATTTCTAATGCACCCAATGAAGATTGAACCATCAAACCTGTAGCGAATACTACGATTTTAGAAGTTCCTTCGTGAATGACATTTACCTTTGTTACATCAAATTTTTTATTTTCATCGAAAACATCTTCTACTTTACTTCTACCTAATCTTACATAACAAGGATTTGTTGTAGAAGCTACATAATCGATAACAGCTTTTGTTTCCCATTGATCACATGGTGCATATACTTCTAATCCAGTGATATCACGCATAATTGCAATATCTTCAATGGCTTGATGTGTAACACCATCTTCTCCGACTGTAATACCAGAATGAGAACCTACGATTTTTACATTTAAATGTGGATACGCTACACTGTTACGAATTTGTTCCCATACTCTTCCTGTACAAAACATCGCAAAGGAAGAAGCAAAAGGAATATATCCACTCGCTGCAAGTCCTGCAGAAACGCCAATCATATTTGCTTCCGCAATTCCCATATCAAAGAATCTTTCTGGGCAAACTTCTCCAGCTTTTGCACTATTTGTTGATCCAGCTAAATCAGCGTCTAAAACAACAATTTTTGGATTTTCTTGAATGAGCTTTGAAATCTCTTCGCCGTATGCTTCACGTGTTGCCTTAGCCATCTTATTTACCCTCCAAATCTTTTAATGCAATTTCAGTTAATTCAGCATTTGGTGCCTTTCCATGCCAACCAGCTTGGTTTTCCATGAAAGAAACACCTTTTCCTTTAATTGTATTCGCAACAATACAAGTTGGTTTTCCTTTATAATTTTTTGCTGATTCAAAAGCTTCATGTAGTGCTTCATAATCATGACCATCTACAGTGATTACATTCCAACCAAATGCCGCAAACTTTGTATCAAATGGAGCGGGTCCAATGACATCTTCACATTTTCCATCAATTTGTAGACCATTATTATCAATGATCCAACAAAGATTATCTAATTGATAATGTCCTGCAGCCATTGCGGCTTCCCAAACCTGTCCTTCTTCAGCTTCACCATCGCCTACAAGTGCATAGATACGATGATTATTTTTATCTAATCGATTGGCTAAAGCCATACCTACAGAAGCACTTGTTCCTTGGCCTAAAGACCCTGTAGACATATCAATGCCATCCAACTCATTTAAGTCTGGATGTCCTTGTAATCTTGAATTTAATTTACGAAATGTTAATAATTCTTCTTCTTGAATAATTCCTTTTTCTGCTAATACTGCATACAGAAGTGGTGATGCATGTCCCTTTGACAATACAAAACGATCTCTTTCTAAAGAATGTGCATTTTCCTTTGTGAAATCCATGACATCAAAATAAAGAACTGTCAGAATATCAGCTGCTCCTAAAGATCCTCCTGGATGACCAGATTGTGCATTGGATACTTCTTTAATAATGTTAATGCGGATATTCTTTGCATGATTCTTCATCGCTTCTAAATCCATATATGACCTCCAAACTTTCGCTAAATAATCATACCATAAAAATGTTTGTGTTTTTTTTAACTTATATGTATTCGTATAAATTTTTATAAAATTCGTAATAAATCACTTATTTTTTTAATTCTAGTGATATTTGCGGTACATTTTCTATCTCCATGTGTCCAGATCCATATAGGATTCATATGTGCTCGATACGCTCCAATAACATCATTTGAAAATATATCACCAACATAAATACTTTCTTCAGGCTTTACATTTAAAGACTTCATTGCATATTCAAAAATTCTAGTATCTGGTTTTTTAAATGCAAAATCACCAGAAACAAAGATATGATCTTCATCAAAGTATTTCAAAATACCTGCATGTTCTATTTTCTTTCGTTGGGCAATACTATCTCCATTTGTGATGATTCCTAAAGAATATTTATCTTTTAATTGTTCTAATGTTTGTATAGTATCAGAGAAAGGAACAGTAGCTTTCCATTGTTCTTCATTCCACCATTTTTCAAAATCATCAAATGGTAATTGTATGTTATATTTTTGCTTCAACATATCAACAACATGATTTTTATAAATATTCCCTTGTTCTTCCCAAATCATGCAATCTTGTAGAATTGCTTCTAATTCTACTTCATCTTTGATTTCTAAACATGTTTTCAATAATGTATAAAATGTATCATATGCATATTCTTCACGATGACCTAAAGTATCATCAAAATCAAAGAAGATTGCTTTGATATCTGAATAATTATTTTTCATCTTCTTTTAAAAAATCCTCATATGCTTTTTTTACAGATTCATCTGCATCTTCCCAGATACCTACACATTCGCCAGGTCTTAAATAATGATTGTAGAATCTAGAAAAAAAGAAATCTTTTTCTTGATGTGTCATTTCGTTCCAATTTGTTGGTAATGGTTCCATATTTTCACTTCCTATTCCGCATATAGTATAACAGTTTTGTTTCATCTAAAAAAAGAGAAGATTTTCATCTTCCCTTATC
>CAVLCI010000002.1:0-65752 GCA_963661415.1 Bifidobacteriaceae bacterium
CAAAAATAGCCTTAGGGTGAATCGAGCACGTTGCCAGGTTATTTGGAGAAGTTTATCTTCTCCTTTTTTTTGTCTTTTTTCAATCTAGTATTGTAAATTCCAAAAAAAAAAGGTATATTAATAGGCGTAAACAAGGAGTGCGATAGCACTCCTTCTGTTATGCTTGGAGGATTATGGACAAAATTGAACATTTGAAAGAATTGTTTCAACCAGTTTTTGAAAAAAATAATGTGAAATTATATGAACTTGTTTTTCAAAATTCTGGCAAAGATCACACATTAGAAGTTTCTATTATGAAACCGGATGGAACTATGGATCTTGATACTTGTGCTGCTGTTTCAGAAGGTTTATCTGAAATTTTAGACCAAGAAGATCCAATTCATGAAGAATATACGTTAGAGGTATGTTCACCTGGTGCTGAAAGAGAAATCAAAGATTTAGATGAACTTCACCCTGGATTATACGTTTATGTTCGTTTGAAGCATCCATTTAAGAAAATGCTCGAATTTGTTGGTGAAATATTAGATGTGAATGATAAAGATATCATCACATTAGCTTACAGAGACAAAGCAGCTACAAGAAAAGCTGAATTTTCAAAAGAAGATATTGATTTTATCCGCATGGCGGTCAAATTATAAGGAGAAGACAAATGCAATTAGATTACAGAAAGATGTTAAAAGCTTTAAGTGCTGTTGAAGAACAAAGAAATATTCCTGAAACAGTGATTTTAGAAGCTTTAAAAGAAGCAATGGCCAAGGCATACAAAAAAGATGCTGAATTATCAGACATTGATGTTGTAGCTGAAATTAATGAAAAGAAAAAGACGATTGATCTTTATCAAAACTATATTGTTTTAGCGAGTGATGATGATGTGCAAGATGATGAATTAGAAATTGGTCTAGCTGAAGCAAAAGAATTTGATCCATATGCAGAAGTTGGTGGAACAATTAGACGACCAATTGAAGTAGAAGGATTAAGCAGAGCAGCTGTTTCCATTGCGAAAAATGTAATGCGCCAAAAAATTAGAGAAGCTGAAAAAGGTGCTGTTTATGACGAATATAAAGATAAAAAGGATGAAATGGTATTAGGTGTCATTGAATCTGTTAAAGATAAATTTACATTGGTGAATTTAGGAAAAACGGTTGCTTTAATGCCTCATTCAGCTCATATTCCTCATGAATATCTAAGAGAAGGCGATACAATTAGAGTTG
Source organism: Bifidobacteriaceae bacterium (assembly GCA_963661415.1). GTDB lineage: Bacteria > Bacillota_I > Bacilli_A > Erysipelotrichales > Erysipelotrichaceae > Bulleidia. The sequence goes on from CAVLCI010000002.1 coordinate 1,212, forward strand.
TTATTACTGCAGTTAATAAAGAAACAAAAGGTTCTCAAGTTTTAGTTTCTAGAGCAGATGCAATGCTTGTAAAGAGATTGTTTGAAAAAGAAGTACCTGAAATTTACAATGGTGTTGTAGAAATTAAGGCAATCGCTAGAGATGCTGGTGAAAGAACTAAGATGGCAGTTTTATCTCATAATTCAGATATTGATCCAATTGGCGCATGCATTGGACCTAGAGGCCAAAGAGTTGGTAATATCATTGAAGAATTAAATGGTGAAAAAATTGATATTTTCGAATATTCCAATGATATTAGTGAGCTTGTTAAAAACGCTTTAGCACCGGCAGTTGTTACTGCGGTTTTACCTGGCCAAGATGATAATAGTTTATTAGTTATCGTTGATTCTGCACAACTTTCTCTAGCAATTGGTAAAAGAGGAAAAAATGCAAGATTAGCAGTAAAATTAACAAACCATAAAATTGATATTAAAACACGTGAAGAAATCATTGAATCTGGAATGGATTATGAAGCATTGCTTGCTCAAGCTGAAGTTCTAAAACAAAAGGCTGCTGAAAAAACTGCGAAAGAAAATGCACGTAAGTTAGAAGAAGCAATTAAAGAACAAGAAGAAAAGAAAGCTGCTATTGCAGATAAAGTTGCAGCATTGAAAGAAAATGTTGAGAGTGAAGATGATGATTTCATTCCTGAAGAAATGATGGAAACATTAAGTGAAAATGTACTTGATGAAATGGCTATGGAAGATGTCAAGGAAGAAGAAACTGAAGAAACAGCAGAAGTAGAAAAAACTGTTGTGGAAGATGTTGAAGATACAACAATTGAAATTGAAGAAGAAAAGATTGAAGAAGAACCTATCGTGGAAGAAAAGAAGAGCACAAAACACGCAGATCTAGAAGAAATGGCTGCGAATAATACATATGTATCCAAGTTTGAAAAACTTGCTGATACAAGCAAAAAAACAGATACAAAGGCAAAGAAGAAATTCAAGAAGAAGAGTGAAGATGACAATTATAAAGTCTCAAACAAAGAACTCACAGAACAATTAAAAGAAAAACTTGCAAATCGTACAGCACCTACAGCTCCTGTATATTCTGAAGAAGAACTCGCAGAAATTGAAGCTGAAAGAGAAGCTGAAGAAGAAAAAGAATATGACATCGATTACGATGAATATGAAGATTATTACGATGAGGAAGACTAATGCCTAGAAAAGTTCCAATGAGACGATGTGTAGCTACTGGTGAAAAGTGCGAGAAAAAAGAACTTCTTCGTATCGTGCGTACACCAAGTGGTACACTAGAAATTGATCTAACAGGAAAACTAAATGGTCATGGCGCATATTTGAAAAAAAGCGTGGATGCAGTAACGACTGCAAAAAAGAATGGTGCTTTGAAAAGAGCATTAGAAGTTGACATTCCTGATACGTTTTATGATGAAATCTTAAAAGTTGTTCAATAAAAATCAAATGAAATGAAAAGAGGCGATGTAAAAGAATGTTTTAAAGACATCACATAGTGATGTGAGATAGAGAGGGAGGTAATTTATGCCAAAGAATATGAAGAGTAATACAAGTTCTAAAAATAAAAAGAACGGAAATAAAGCTCGTAATAATAACAAAGCTTTCGATAACAAACCAAAAAAGGTTGTTGAAGAAATTCATGAAATTACATATACAGAAGGAATCACTGTTGGTGAATTAGCTGAAAAAACAGGTCATACTTCTACGGATATCATTAAGATGTTATTTATGGAAGGTAAAGCTGTCACAATTAATACACCTTTAGATGATGAAACTGTAGAATTAGTATGTATTTCTTATGATATAGAACCAACAAAGATCAAAGAAAGAGAAGAAGATACTCTTGAAGTTGAATTGGAAGATGATCCTGATGCATTAAGTGAAAGACCACCTGTTGTTACAATCATGGGACATGTAGACCATGGTAAAACAACATTGTTAGATACGATTCGTAAATCAAAAGTCGCTGCTGGAGAAGCTGGTGGAATTACACAAGCAATCGGTGCTTATCAAGTATCTATTGATGGAAGAAAGATTACTTTCTTAGATACGCCAGGTCATGAAGCTTTTACAGCAATGCGTGCACGTGGTGCTTCTATCACTGATATTGCAGTCATTGTTGTCGCTGCAGATGATGGTGTTATGCCACAAACGCGTGAAGCTGTTGACCACGCAAAAGCAGCTGGTGTACCAATTATCGTTGCGGTAAATAAAATGGATAAACCAGATGCAAATCCAGATCATGTCATGGGAGAAATGAGTGATTTAGGTGTTATGCCAGAAGAATGGGGAGGAGATACGATCTTCGTTCCTACTAGTGCTAAAAAAGGCGATGGTATTGATGACCTTTTAGAAACAATTTTAACTGTTGCGGATGTTAAGGAATTAAAAGCAAATCCAAAAGCTATCGCAACTGGATCTGTTATTGAAGCAAAATTAGATAAGGGTAGAGGTTCTGTTGCGACATTACTTGTTCAAAATGGTACATTGCATCAAGGAGATCCTGTCGTTGTAGGTACTGCTTTTGGTAAAGTTAGACGTATGACAGATGAAAATGGACATACATTAAAGAGTGCTGGTCCTTCTACTCCTGTAGAAATCATTGGTTTAAATGAAGTTCCTGAAGCGGGCGATCTATTTAGAAATTTCGAAGATGAAAAAGAAGCAAGAGCTTTAGCGGATAGAAGAAGACGTAGAAAGCAAGAAGCTGAAAGAAGACAATCTAGTGCAATGTCTTTAGAAGATCTTTCTGCACAAATTGAAGCTGGTAACATTAAAGAAATTCCTATTATCATTAAGGCTGATGTACAAGGTTCTGCTGAAGCAGTTAAGTCTTCTATGGAAAAATTGTCTGTTGGAGATGTAAAAATCAAAGTTATTCACGCTACTGCTGGTGCAATTACTGAAAGTGATATCATGCTTGCAGATGCTTCTAAGGGAATGATTATTGGTTTTAATGTAAGACCTGATTCTAATATTCGTAAGAAAGCTGAAGAAGCTGGTGTAGAAATTCGTTTGCATAATATCATTTATAAGGCAACAGAAGAAATGGAATTAGCGATGAAAGGTATGCTTGAACCAGTTTATGAAGATGTTACGATTGGTGAAGCAGAAGTTCGTGAAACGTATAAAGTTTCTAGAGTTGGTACAATTGCTGGATGTATGGTTACAGATGGCAAAGCTAAAGCTGGATGTAATGTTCGTTTGATTCGTGAAGGTATCATCATTTATGACGGAAAACTCGGATCATTACAAAGATTTAAAGATCAAGCTAAAGAAGTTGTATCTGGTTATGAATGTGGTCTAACGATCGAAAATTATAATGACATTAAAATTGGTGATACGTTAGAATTCTATGAGGCACAGGAAGTTCCTGTTGAATAATCATGGCAAAGAATTTCAAACAAAAAAGATTAGAAGGAATTATTCGTAAGAATATTTCAGAAATCGTACAATTTGGTGTTAAAGATCCAAATGTAGGATTTGTTACAATTACAGATGTACACGTTTCTAATGATCATTCTTACGCTAAAGTGTTCTGTGAATTTCTTGGTCAAGAAGCAAGAGCACAAGCAGGCTTGAAAGCATTGAATCGTGCAAAAGGATATATTCGTACAGAATTATCTCAGAGATTAGATATTCGTAGATGTCCTGAATTATTATTCGTCATTGATGAAACAGAACAAAAAGCAAGACATATCGATGATATTATTGCTTCATTACATGTAAATGATACAAAGGAAGAATCTGATGATTGATTCTTCTTTTCTTTTTGAAACAAATTATTTATTTTCAGAAAATAATATAATTTTTACATGTTTATGATTAAAAAATATTGCGATTCATACTGATTAATAGTAAATTTTTAGTTACTGTGTGAGGTGTATATATGGAAAGAATATGGGAAAATATTGAACAAGATGCTTGTGGTATCGGAACGATCGTCAATATAGATGGTCATGCAGATCATAAAGTATTAGACGATGCATTGAAAATCGTAGAAAAACTTGATCATCGTGCAGGGCATGATGCTAGTGGAAAAGTTGGTGATGGTGTAGGAATCTTGATGCAGATTTCTCATAAATTCTTTTCTAAGGAATGTAAAAAAATTGGCATCCATTTGAAAGGTGAAAGATCTTATGGTATTGGAATGTTTTTCTTACCACAAGATTCTTTATCTTGTACTTTTGCGAAAAGAATGTTTGAAGTCATCGCAAAAAAGAATGGATTGGATATATTAGGGTGGAGAGAAGTTCCTGTTCATCCTGAAATTTTAGGTGAGAAAGCTGTTGCTTGTATGCCTAATATCCAACAAGTGTTTATTGATAAACCATGTGATTGTGATAAAGGAATAGATTTTGATCGTAAGTTATATATTACTAGACGTGAATTCGAACAAGGTAGTGAAGACACTTATATTTGTTCACTTTCTTCTAGAACGATTGTATATAAAGGTATGTTTCTAGTAAACCAATTACGTGCTTTCTATGAAGATATGAAAGATTCTGAATACGAAACAGCAATCGCTATCGTGCATTCTAGATTCTCAACAAATACAACACCAAGTTGGCAAAGAGCACACCCTTATCGCTTTATTGCACACAATGGTGAAATCAATACGATTCGTGGTAATGCAGATCGTATGCTTGCTCGTGAAGAAACTATGTCTAGTGATCTAGTGAAAGATGATTTAGACAAGATTTATCCAGTGATCAATGCGAGTGGTTCAGATTCTGCAATGGTTGATAATACTTTGGAATTCTTATATTACAGTGGAATGGATCTTCCATTAGCGATGATGTTGATGATTCCTGAACCATTTAAACATAACCAAGCAATGGAAAGTTCTCGCCGTGATTTCTATCATTATTACGCAACAATGATGGAACCATGGGATGGTCCAGCCGCAATGATTTTCTCAGATGGTGATATCGTAGGGGCTACTTTAGATCGTAATGGATTAAGACCATCTCGTTATTATGTAACGGATGATGATCGCTTGATTTTAGCGAGTGAAGTTGGTGTTTTAGACATTCCTAGTGAACATATTAAGAAAAAGTCTAGATTGATGCCAGGTAAGATGCTACTTGTTGATACAAAACAACAACGCATTTTAACTGACGAAGAAGTGAAACAAAAGTATGCAGATGCGAAACCATATGGTGAATGGTTAGATATGAACTTATTGCATTTGTCTGATATAAAGATTCCAAATCAAAAAGTACATGAATATTCTCAAATCGAAAGAGATAAGCTATATAAAGTATTTGGATATACATATGAAGATGTAAAAAATGGTATTTTACCTATGGCTGCTAATGGTGTAGAACCTACAGCTAGTATGGGAAGAGATATTCCAATTGCGGTATTAAATGAAAAACCAAGTTCATTATTTGATTTCTTTCATCAACAATTTGCTCAAGTAACAAATCCACCAATTGATTCCATTCGTGAAAAGGTTGTTACAGATACAACGGTTTATATTGGATCAGATGGTAATTTATTACAAGAATCAGGTGAAAACTGTAGAGTTTTAGAAGTGAATAATCCAATTCTAACAAGCTTAGATTTGATGAAAATCAGAACATTAAATAAACCAGGTTTTCATACTGAAGATATTTCATTACTGTATTACAAACATACATCTTTAAAGAAAGCTTTAGATGCTTTATGCGTAGCGTGTGATAGAGCGTATAATAATGGTTCTAATATTTTGATTCTTTCAGATAGAGGAATTGATGAAAACCATGTTGCGATTCCTAGTTTACTAGCAGTCAGTGCTGTTGAAACACATTTGGTCAATACAAAGAAAAGAACACAAGTTTCATTGATCATTGAAACAGGTGAAGCTAGAGATGTGCATCAATGTGCTGCATTATTAGGTTTTGGTGCACGTGCAATCAATCCATATTTAGCACAAGATTGTGTTGTAGAATTGATTGAAAAAGGAATGTTAAATAAAGACTATCATTCCGCAATTGATGATTATAATGAAGCTTTATTATCTGGAATCGTTAAAACTGCCGCAAAAATGGGGATTTCTTGTTTACAATCTTATCAATCCTCTAAGATTTTTGAAGCAATGGGATTAGATAAAGATTTTGTACAAACATATTTTCCTGGCATTTCTTGGAAAGTAGGCGGATGTACAATTGAAACAATTGAAAACTTTGTGATTAAAAACCATGATCAATCTTTTGATTCTTTAGGATTAGGTGTTGATACTACATTAGATTCTACTGGTTATCACGCTTTAAGAAGTAATAACCAAGCTAATGAACATTTATATTCACCAGATGTTATTGTCGCATTACAAAAAGCAGTACGCGATGGAAGTTATGAAGAATTTAAAGAATATACTTCTTTATTACATCAGAAGCATCCACATACACTACGTGATGAATTAATTTTTGATCCACAAAATCCACCAATTCCATTAGAGGAAGTAGAATCTGTAGAAAATATAGTGAAGAGATTTAAAACGGGTGCGATGTCTTATGGTTCTATCTCACAAGAAGCTCATGAAACTATGGCAATTGCGATGAATACTTTAGGTGGAAAGAGTAATACAGGTGAAGGTGGAGAAGATTCTTCTCGTTTTGGTACACTTAAAAATTCCGCAATTAAACAAGTTGCTTCAGGAAGATTTGGTGTTACATCTGCTTATTTGAATAGTGCACAAGAAATTCAAATTAAGATGGCACAAGGTGCAAAACCTGGTGAAGGTGGACATTTGCCTGGTGTTAAGGTATATCCATGGGTCGCTAAAACAAGATTTTCTACACCTGGGGTATCTTTGATTTCACCACCACCACATCATGATATTTATTCTATTGAAGATCTTGCACAATTGATTTATGACTTAAAAAATGCAAATCATAAAGCACGTATTTCTGTAAAGTTAGTTTCAGAAGCTGGTGTAGGTACGGTTGCTAGTGGGGTAGCGAAAGCTGGTGCACAAGTAATTTTGATTTCTGGATTTGATGGAGGTACTGGTGCAGCACCTGGATCAAGTATTCATCATGCCGGGATGCCTTGGGAACTTGGTATTTCAGAAGCCCAACAAGCACTCATTGAAAATGGTTTAAGAGAAAAAGTAATTATTGAAACAGATGGAAAATTAATGAGTGGTAGAGATGTTGCGATTGCGTGTCTATTAGGCGCTGAAGAATTTGGATTTGCGAGTGGACCACTTGTATCCATGGGATGTATGATGATGCGTGTATGTTCTTTGGATACTTGCCCATTTGGTATCGCAACACAAAATGAAGAACTAAGAAAGAGATTTAAGGGGAAACCTGAACATGTTATGAATTTTATGAAATTCATCGCAGAAGAATTACGTGAAATCATGGCTGAACTTGGTTTCCGTACAATTGATGAGATGGTTGGTAGAAATGATTGTTTGAAAGTAAAAGATAATTCAAATATTCATTTGTCTAGACTTGTTCATACAGATGTAGCTAATGCTGAATATAGACATCATGTGAATGGTGAATCTTTTGATTTCCATTTAGATCAAACAATTGATGAAAAAGAACTGATTCCTTCTTTCTTACCATATATTGAAAAGAAAAAGCCATTTAAGTATTCTATTCATGTTTCTAGTGAAAATAGAACAACAGGTACTTTGTTAGGATCATTAATTACAGAAAAATGTAAAGATACTTTAAAAGAAGATACATATGTGATTGAGTGTCAAGGTGGAGGAGGACAATCCTTCGGCGCATTTATTCCTAAAGGAATGTCACTCTATTTAAAAGGAGATGCAAATGATCACGTTGGAAAAGGCTTATCTGGCGGTAAGATTGTTGTTACACCAGATTCTAAATCAAAATATGATCCAAGTGAAAATATCATTGTAGGTAATGTTGCTTTATATGGTGCAACAAGTGGAAAAGCATATTTTGAAGGAATTGCTGGTGAAAGATTCTGTGTACGTAATTCTGGTGCGGAAGCTGTTGTAGAAGGATGTGGCGATCATGGCCTTGAATATATGACAGGTGGTAAAGTTGTTGTTTTAGGAAAAGTTGGAAAGAATTTCGCTGCAGGTATGTCTGGTGGAATTGCTTATGTATTAGACCAAGATCATGATTTATATAAGAAATTAAATAAAGCTCTTGTAAGTGTTCAAGAAGTTCATGATAAATATGATAAGCAACAATTAAAAGAAATGATTCAAGATTATTATCAAGAAACACATAGTCCAAAAGCAAAAATGATCTTAAAGAATTTTGAAGAGTACTCGAAAGAATTCAAAAAGATCGTTCCAAGTGATTATGCAAAGATGTTAACTTTGATTTCTCATTTTGAAGAACAAGGTATTGCACATGATAAAGCAGAGTTTGAAGCGTTTCAAGCAATGAAGAAAGGAGCATGATATGGGAAAGATTGATGGATTTCTATTATATGATAGAGAAGATAATACAATTGTTTCACCTTTAGAGAGAATTCAAAATTTTAATGAATTTCATATTCCAATGAATGATGAACAACGAAAAAAACAAGGTGCACGTTGTATGAATTGTGGAGTACCATATTGCCAATCTGCATTGAAGCTAAAAGGTATGGTGACAGGTTGTCCTTTACATAATTTGATTCCAGAATGGAATGATGAAATCTTTAAAGGTAACCCAAATCATGCCTTAGCTAGACTCCTTAAGATGAGTTCTTTTCCTGAATTTACATCAAGGGTATGTCCTGCACTTTGTGAAAAAGCTTGTTTGAATGGTGTTAATGGTGAACCAGTAACGATTCATGAAAATGAATATTACATCATAGAACATGCATTTGAGACAGGTATGATGCAACCACAATTACCACTAGTTCGCTCAGGTAAGAAAGTCGCTGTTATTGGTGCTGGACCTTCTGGTCTAGCAGTTGCAGATCGATTAAATAAAAGAGGGCATTTCGTTGAAGTATTTGAAAGAGAAGATCGTATTGGTGGATTATTGATGTACGGTATTCCAAATATGAAACTAGATAAAAGTGTGATTCTAAGAAGACAAAAATTAATGGAAGAAGAAGGTGTTATCTTCCATACGGGTGTAGATGTTGGAAAAGATATCAAGGCAAACACATTATGTAAAGAATTCGATGCGGTGATTCTTGCGTGTGGTGCAAAACAAGCAAGATCACTGAATGTTGAAAATATTGAAACAACAGAAGGTGTTTATTATGCAGTTGATTTTCTAACTTCAACAACTAAAAGTTTATTAGATCATGATCTACAAGAAGGTACTTATATTTCTGCTAAAGGCAAACATGTTGTAATCGTTGGTGGTGGAGATACAGGAAACGATTGTGTTGGTACATGTATTCGTCATGGATGTGCTTCTGTAACACAATTAGAGATGATGCCTGCTGCTCCAATTGAAAGAAGTGCAGATAATCCTTGGCCAGAATGGCCTAAAGTCTTAAAGACTGATTATGGTCAACAAGAAGCTATTGCGGTATTTGGGAAAGATCCAAGAATCTTTCAAACAACGGTAAAACAATTAATTACGAAAAAAGGAAAATTAAAAGAAATTGAAATCGTTCAAACAAAGTTTGAAAATGGTAAATTGGTTGATGTACAAGGTAGTGAAAAGAAGTTACCATGTGATTTATTAATCATTGCGGCTGGATTTACAGGATGTGAGACATATGTAAAAGATGCATTTAAAGTAGAAACAACAGCACGTAATGTTATTCAAACAAAACAAGATGGTTATCAAACAAGTCAAGACAAAGTATTTGCGTGTGGAGATACACATCGTGGTCAATCTCTAGTTGTTTGGGCAATTGATGAAGGTAGAAGATGTGCAAAAGAAGTCGATCAATATTTGATGGGCTATACAAATCTTGAGTAGTTTATATTTTGAAACGCTTACATTCACAAAAAAGGAATTCTTTATTTTCTTTCTAATTTGATTGCGTTATACTAAAAAACATTAAGGGGGAATTTCTTATGGAAAAGAAAAGTTTATTTTCTACAAAGACAATGGTAGCGACTGCTTTGGGTGCAGCATTATTCTTTGTTTTATTCGCTTATGTAAAAATTCCAAGTCCAATTCCAGAAACAAACTTCCAATTGGCTTATGGTGTTTCTGCATTCTTTGGATGCTTGTTTGGTCCGATTGCGAGTTGCTTGATTGCGGTCATTGGTCATACACTCAATGATTTCATTTTCTATGGATCTGTATGGTGGAGTTGGGTCGTAGCTTCTGGAGTTTGTGGTTTAGCAGCAGGTATTGCTTACTATTACACAAAACTAGAAGAAGGTGAATTCAACAAGAAGACAATCTTAGCAATTGTTTTGATTAATGTAATTGGAAATGCGATTGCTTGGTTATTGGTAGCTCCAGTATTGGATATCGTAATCTACGCAGAACCAGCTAACAAAGTATTCTTACAAGGATTAACGAGTTTTATTGCAGATGGTATTTCTTCTATTGTTGTATGCTCTTTATTAGCAGCAGCTTATTCCAAGACACGTACAAAGACAGGTTCTTTGGATCAGGAATAATTGTTTCTTAACTCGTTATCGAAGAATATTCTTCCATAACGGGTTTTTCTATTTGTGAGAGGTTTTGAATGAGTAAAATGATTGAATTTAAAGATTTTTCCTTTCAGTATAAATCCCAGAAAAAACCGACTTTACATCACATCAATTTAAAGATTGAAGAAGGTGAAAAGGTATTGATTGTTGGACCAAGTGGAAGTGGTAAATCAACGATTGGTAGTTGTATCAATGGTTTGATTCCATTTGCTTATCCTGGTAAAAAAGAAGGAAAACTCTATATTAACGGTGTTGATAGTGAACATTTAGATATTTTTAGTAGTAGTAAATTAGTTGGCACTGTTATGCAAGATGCAGATAGTCAATTTGTTGGTTTAAATGTTGGAGAAGATATTGCGTTTGCTTTAGAAAATAGTAATGTTGAAACAGATAAAATGCATGAAATCGTTTCAAAAGTGGCAAATCTTGTAGGTATGGGTGAGTATCTAGAACATTCTCCACTTGAATTATCTGGTGGACAAAAACAAGATGTTTGTATGGCTGGCGTAATGGTTGATGAAGCACCAATTCTTTTGTTTGATGAACCATTAGCGAATTTAGATCCAGCTACAGGAAAACTTGTTATTGAATTGATTGATCAAATCAATCAACAACAAAAAAAGACGGTTGTAATTATTGAACATCGTTTAGAAGATGTTTTACATTGTCCAATTGATCGAATTGTTTTAGTGAATGAAGGTACGATTTTATTTGATGGAAAACCAGAATCTTTATTTCAAACAACATTATTAGAAGATAATGGCATTCGTTTGCCACTATACATTCAAGCAATGAAATATGCAGGTGTTGATTTAGAAAAAGTAAGTAATCTTGCAGATGATACGAATTATGATCTTCATCAAGAAGCAGATAAGTTACTACAATGGTATCATGAAAACAAAAAAGAAAAGATTCAAACAGAACAAAAGCCATTATTAAACATTACAAATTTAAATTTTTCTTATGATGGTGTGAAATCTCATTTGAAAGATGTAAATCTTGTTATTCATGAAGGAGAAATGGTTTCTGTAGTAGGTAGAAATGGTGCTGGTAAATCAACATTATGCAAATGTATTTGTGCTTTTGAAAAAATGGATAGTGGAAAGCTTGTTTTTGAAGGAAAAGACATGAATGATCTATCTGTTAAAGAAAGAGCTGATTTTATAGGTTTTGTTTTGCAGAATCCAAATCAAATGATTTGTAATACAATGATTTTTGATGAAGTGGCAATGGGCTTAAGAAATCGTGGATTAGATGAAAGAACGATCAAACAAAAAGTAGAAGATACATTAAAAGTTTGTGGATTATATCCTTTCCGTAATTGGCCAATTTCTGCATTATCCTTTGGTCAGAAAAAACGTGTTACGATTGCTTCTATTCTTGTCTTGCAACCAAAAATGATCATTTTAGATGAACCAACAGCAGGACAAGATTATCGCCGTTATTCTGAAATTATGGAATTTTTAAAGAGTTTGAATGAAATGGGAATTGCAATCGTTATGATCACGCATGATATGCACTTAATGTTGGAATATACAACAAGAAGTATTGTATTAACAGATGGTAAAAAGATTGCTGATGCCCCAGCGAGTGTTGTGTTAGGAGATGAAGAATTGATACAACGAGCAAACTTGAAGAAAACGAGTTTATCAACATTAGCTACAAAAGTTGGAATTGAAGATTGTGTTGCTTTTATTGATACATTTATTGAAACTGAAAGGGGACATCAAATATGAAAATTAAAATGTTTTCCTATTCACAACTAGATACGTTTATTCATCGACTATCAGGTCTTACAAAATTAGTGAGTTTTCTGTTGTTATCCTTTGCAGTCATGTTGACGTATGATTATCGAATCATGTTATTAACAATGGTCATTTCTTTTGTTTCTTTTAAAATCGCAAAGATTCAATTCAAACAAATTAAATTAATTTTAATTTATGTTGGATTTTTCTTGTTTATGAATATTTTATTAACTTATATTTTAGCACCAGATTATGGTACTGAAATATATGGTACAAGAACGATTCTTTTTCAATTTAATTCTTATTTTGTTGTGACAAAAGAAACTTTATTTTATCTTGCGGTAAAGACATTAAAATACTTTTCAATGGTACCTTTAGGTTTGATTTTTATCTTTACAACAAATCCAAGTGAATTTGCTTCATCATTAAATCATATTGGTATTCCCTATAAAGTATGTACGACTTTATCTTTAACATTAAGATATTTCCCAGATATTATCAGAGACTATAATAATATTTCTTTAGCGCAACAAGCACGTGGCATTGAATTATCTAAGAAAGAAAAATTCTCAAAGAGATTTGTAATGACAGTGAAAATGGTAATTCCTTTAATTTTCTCGACTTTAGATCGTGTTGAAGTGATTTCAAATGCAATGAGTTTAAGAGGTTATGGAAAACTGAAGAAAAGAAGTTGGTATTCTTTTCGGAAATTAACAAAAGCAGATTATGCAGTTTGTTTAATGTCACTTGTCGTTTTAGTATTTAGTATGTATATGAGATTTATAGTAACAAAGACAATGTTCTATTATCCATTTTAGAAAGAGGTAAATAATGATAGATTACAATAAACCAATGTTAGTATTTCAAACGGATTTTACGTATGCAGAAGGAGCAGTTGCTTCGATGTATGGTGTTGTGAAATCTGTTGACCGTACTCTAGAAATGATTGATGCAACACATGATATTCCACAATATGATATTTATTCTGCATCTTATCGTTTAATGCAATATATGCGTTTTTGGCCTGAGGGTACGATTTTTGTATCAGTTGTAGATCCAGGTGTAGGCACATCACGTAAAGCTTGTGTAGCTAAAACAAAAGATGGCTATTATATTGTTACACCAGACAATGGTGCTTTAACACATATTGCTGCGACAAGTGGAATTGAAGAAGTTCGTGAAATTGATGAATCCATCAATCGTTTAAAGAACAAAGACAATGATAAAGTAGCGATTTTTGCAGGTAGAGATGTATTTGGTTATACTGCAGCTAGACTTGCATCTGGTATTATTTCTTATGAACAAGTTGGTCCTTCTTATTCTGTAGAGGATATTAAAAAATTTGATCTACCAGAACCAGTTGTTCATGATAATCAAGTGGAAGGATATATGGAAATTGATGATCCTAATTTCGGTAATCTTTGGACAAATATTCATATGGATTATTTTGAACAAATTGGTATCCAACATGGAGATACATTACACGCTAAAATCGTAAAAGAAGATACTGTATTATTTGATGAAGATATTACATACTATAAATCTTTTGGTGATAGTGAAAAAGGAAAAGCACTTCTCTATAACAATGAAGTGAATAAGATTTCTTTTGCGATGAACCAAGATAGTTTCAAAAATCATTATCATGTAAATCATGGTAGTGAATATAAGGTTACATTTACAAAGTGATTTATTATGAATAAATTTTTAGTATTTCAATCTGATTTTGGACTTGTAGATGGTGCAGTTAGTGCTATGGAAGGTGTTGCCTTACAAGTGGATCCAACAATTAAAATTCATCATTTGACACATGATATTACACCATATCAAATATTCGAAGGGAGTTATCGTCTCTTTCAGACAGTTAGTTATTGGCCAGAAGGTACTGTATTTGTTTCAGTTGTAGATCCTGGTGTTGGTACAAAACGTAAATCTGTTGTTGTGAAAACAGAAGATGGAAAATATATCGTTACACCAAATAATGGAACATTAACACATATTCATAAGTATTGTGGAATTGCAGAGATCAGAGAAATTGAAGAAAGTATCAATCGAAGAAAGAATACAGAATTATCTTATACATTTCATGGTCGTGATGTATACGCATATACAGGTGCTAGACTTGCTTCAGGAGTCATTACATTTGAAGAAGTTGGTAAAGCATTAGATTTATCTGAAATTGTTGATTTAGATGTTGTTGAAACAACCTTTGATCAAGAAAACCAATCTGTTAGTGGTTGTATTGATATTTTAGATGTGCGTTTTGGTTCTTTATGGACTTCTATTTCTAGAGATGATTTCTATCAATTGAATCCTGAATTTGGACAAAGATTTGAAGTTTCGATTTTTCATGATTCTATGCTTGCATATCAAAACCAAGTTGTTTATCAACATTCTTTTGCAGAAGTGGCAATTGGTTCTCCATTACTTTATATCAACTCTGTTTATCGTGTTGGTATTGCAATCAACCAAGGCTCCTTCGCTAGAGCGTATAACGTTTCAACGGGTACGAATTGGAAAGTATCCATACGCAAAATATAATACTAGGAGCATTTCGCTCCTTTTTATATTACGTAAATTTGTTATAATTTTTGTATGAACAATAAAGAAAAATCATGTGGAGCAATTATCTTTCAAAACAAGAAAAAAGATTCACCAATCTTAATCATTCAACAATTTGATGGACATTGGTGTTTTCCAAAAGGACATGTAGAAAAGCATGAAACTGAAGAACAAACAGCGTACAGAGAAATTTTGGAAGAAACAGGTATAGAAGTGATACTGGATACAAAATTTAGACATGTTACAACGTATACTGTAGAGGATCATGAAAAAGAAAATGTTTATTTTATTGCTTACGAAAAAAGCGGAAAAGAAAAAATGCAAAAAGAAGAACTGTTAGAAATGCATTGGGTAAGTCCAATAGAAGCACTAGGTTGTATAACGTTTGATAATGATGCTGAAATCTTAAAAGATGCAATGAAATATAGGAAACTAAAATGGTAAAGATCAAATTGTTAAAAAGTGAAAAAGATGCGTATCATAAGCAAATGTTAATGAATTCTAAAAATGATGCATTTGTTTATACATATCGAAATGAACAAGATTTAGTGGATGTTTGTATTGAATCTTATAAAGATCTTGACGATGCTTTTCATGATCTTGCGTTTTTAACAGAGTGGCATATTAAACAAAGTCATCCAAAAAAGATTTTGGTTCATTGTGATATTTCTTTAAATCAAATATTAAAACAAAATGGTTATTATCCAAAAGGAAGAACATATCAAAAAATCATTGATTCTCGTAGATTATCATTAAAGGATGGTATTTTTGATGAGGAAGGCTATATCATTGATCAAGGTAGTATGCAAGAGGTTCCTTTTGGTTGGTTTGATACTGCTAGAAAAGGTTGCGGGTGGATTGCAGCATATAATCTTCTGAAATGTAATGGAATTTATGAAGATATGGATTCTATCATTCATGATTTAGAAAAACACAATTTATTAGGGAAAGTTTTTGGACAAGAAATTTTATGGTTGATCCTGTATTTAAAAAATAAAGGATTAGATGTATTTGTTTCTTTACCAGGAAGCAGTGGTTGTAAAAATGCATTGAAATATTGTTCTTCTGGGATATTAGCGTATCAGCATTCTAGAGGTGCACATTATGCTTGTTTTACGACAATTAGCGACACAGATGTTCATTTTTATAATGCAATCTATCGGAAAAAGAATCATATTGTTTGTTTAGAACAATTTTTGAAACAAAATATAGTATTTCATGGGTGTATTATAATAGGCGTTAGAAAGAGAGTATGTAATGATTAATACAATTGTAGATATCGATGATATTTTATTTAATAAAACGGATCCAGGAAGATTGTTACAATCCATTGAAGAAAGAGGTGTAGCGATTCCGGTGCAAGTTAATGTGAAAGATGGATATTATGAATGTTTGGATGGAAACAAAAGATTGACAGCTTGTCAGATTTTGATGGAAAAAGATGAAAAGTTTAGAAAGATTCCTGTTGTTTTAATGAATGACTATTCAAAAGCTGGAAGTGGCTTTTGGGGGAATACTAGAAATCATCATTAATGGAGGAATAGAAACTATGGAAAGATTACAAAAGGTCATCGCAGAAGCGGGCATTGCTTCAAGAAGAAAAGCAGAAGAAATGATTGCTGCGGGCAGAGTGAAAGTCAATGGTGTTACTGTCAAAGAAATGGGTGTTAAAGTTTCTGGAAATGATAGAGTTGAAGTTGATGGCAGAGAAATTGGAAAAGAAGAAAAGGTTTATTTTTTATTGAATAAACCAAAAAGAACGATTTGTGCAGTAAAGGATGATAAAGATAGAGATACAGTTGTAGATTTAATCGATTGTAAAGAAAGAATATTTCCCGTTGGAAGATTAGATTATGAAACGACAGGTCTTCTTTTATTAACAAATGATGGTGAATTCGCCAATGGTTTGATGCATCCAAGAAATCATATCTCTAAGACATATGAAGTTGCGGTCAATGGTGTATTGACAGATGGTATGTGTGCTTTATTAGAAAAGGGAATTGAATTAGAGGATGGTAAAACATTACCAGCAGAAGTATTTGTTTTAAATCGTAGTGAAAAGAAAAACAAAACGGTTTTACAAATTACGATTCAAGAAGGAAGAAATAGACAAGTTAGAAGAATGATGGAATTCTTCCATTGTGAAGTAACAAGATTGAATCGTATTCAATACGCATTTTTAGATTTGGGAAAATTAAGACAAGGACAATATCGTAAATTAAGAATGTATGAAGTACGTAAATTAATGAATCTTGTGAATCAAGAAAATAACTAGCTATTAGCTAGTTATGATTCCAATATAATTTAGATGTTCTTCATCAGGATCGATGTAAATTGTTTTGTAGCTAGATAAAGATACCATTCCAGGTTTTGCGCCTGGAATTTTTTTTAAGTCTTTCACAAGACAATATTGTACTGGTACAGAAGATGAATATCTTCCTTTTGAAAAATATGCCGCAATCATTGCAGAATTTCTCAATGTTTCTTCATCTAAATGATCACAATGTACAACAACATGAGCTCCATGATATCCTTGGGCATGTAGCCAATATTCATTCTTTCTTGCTTGATGCCATGTTAAAGCTTCATTTTGAAGATTGTTTTTACCATAAGAAACAGAAACACTATTTGGAAGAGTAATGGTTGTTATATGTGGGCCATTTTCTTTTTTCTTTTTCTTTTTTGGATTCTTTTTTTCAGTAATATAATTTTGTTTAACTAATTCTTCTTTGATTTCTAAAGCAGTATCAAAGTCTGCCATATCTAATTGTTCTAACAATCCTTCAAAGTAATGAATCTCATTTTCACAAATTTGAATTTGTTCTTGTAGATAAATTTGTCCTTTTTTAAATTTGTTATATTTTGTAAAACATTTTCGTGCATTTGCTTTTCCATCTAATTTAGAATCTAATGGAATGATGATGTCTTTTCCATCTTCCCAACTTTGTAGTGTGATTTGATGCATGCCTTTTGTATCTTGAATTTGATAAGAATATAATAAATCGCCATATTCTTTCCATTTTTCACAATCTTTTGCTTCATCATAACTTTTATATAAACGTGGTAATTTTGTTGTTTGATGTTTTAATTCTTTTTTTACAAAATGATAAATATCTCCAGAAATGGATTTAATTCTTTCTTTTTCTTCTTTGTGATAATACAAAATATCGAACGCTTCAAAAATTGGATAACATTTACAAGGACCGATGCTTGTTAGAGGGATACAATGAAATACTGTATTCTCATTTTCATTTGTAATATATAAAGAATCAGATTGTTCAATTTCAGACATGATAGATGAAAAAGATTGTCCTAAAGACATACGATATTCGATTTCTTTGGATAGAAAAGGAGAAAACCCAGCAAATTGTTTCGTTAAGGAAAGTGATACATCGATTTCTTGATTCAAAAATGGGTCTTTTTTATCTTGCGGTGGTGTAGGAACAAATGTTGCATTTGGTAATATCATACGTTTTTGATTTTCAAATGGTGGAATTCTTTTTAATGCATCTATGATTTTGCCATCCGTACCAACCAAAATGATATTTGCGTATTTCCCCATGAGTTCAACATATAAGAAAATGTTTTCTAAATCACCAAGTGTATTTCTTCTACGTATTAAAAAAGTACACCAACGATCAAGTCCTGCTTGTTCAATGGATTCTATGATGCCTCCTTCTAAATATTTTCTTAGTAACATGACGAAATTACCTGGTTCTTTTGGCGTAGGATAAGAACGATTTGTAAATAATAAACGATTATATTCTGAATGTGTACTAATCAATAGTTGCTGTTTTCCTTGATTACCATGCACTTGAAATAATACTTCAGTAGTAGAAATCTGCCATATTTTTTGTATTCTTAATGGAAGACTTTTTTGTAGATTTGGTACGATTTTGTGTAATAAAATTCCATCTAATGCCATAATTCACTCCATGTATGAAAAGTATTATATCATGATTGACTCACTGTTAGAAAAAGAGTAATCTAGTTATCAAATATAAAGAGGTGGATATGAAAAATAAAGGTTTATTAATTGTTTTGAGTGGACCAAGTGGTGTTGGAAAAGGAACGATCTTGAAAGAGTTTATGGATGATCCAGAATTGAAACTTGCGTTTTCTGTTTCTATGACAACACGTGAAAAAAGGCCTGGTGAAGTAGAAGGTGTGAATTATTTCTATGTCACAAAAGAACGCTTCGAACAAGCAAAACAAAATGGTGAACTTTTAGAATGTGCTGAATTTGTAGGAAATTGTTATGGTACACCATTATTTGAAGTAGAACGTTTAAGAAATGAAGGGAAAAATGTTCTTTTGGAAATAGAAGTGCAAGGTGCAAAACAAGTTGTAGAAAAAGTTCCTGATGCTTTAACGATTTTTATTGTTCCACCAAGCATGGAAGAATTAGAAAAGAGAATTCGTGGTAGAGGAACAGAAAGTGAAGAAGTAATTGCTTCTAGATTAAATAAAGCGAAAGGTGAATTACAATTAGCTAATCAATATCAATATGTGGTTTGTAATGATGATATTCAAAAATCCGCAAATCAAATCAAGACAATCATTAAAGAACATATGTAAAAAAACACAGAGATTAAATTTTCTCTGTGTTTTTAAAATGTACTTTTGCGACTTTATTTAATGCATCAAATCCATAACGTTTTACAAATTTTTTTGCACAGGCATCTACATTCGTTCCGGCACCCAAACAAAAATGCATATCCCATGTTTGGTCCATTTCTTCCATTTTCTTTAAGAATGCGTAACGTGCAATTACAGAAGATGTACCAACAGAAATATATTTGTTTTCTGCTTTTGTTTCAAAATGAATGTCTTTTATTACTATAGGTTCTTTTTGAACATATTTGTAATAACTATTTTCTACACAAAATTGATCGATGATCTTGAATTTTGGTAGACCATATTTCTTAGATAGATGTACATATGCTTGATTATGTAGCTTCGCTTTAATTGCGTTTAAATTATTTGTTTGATGAACAATATTATATTTTTCATTGTCTACGATCAATAAAGAATGAGGAATTCTATGAATGATCTCGGGAGCAATTTTTAAAATATCTTCATCAGTTAATTGCTTAGAATCTTTTACTCCAAGTTTTTTTAATAATTCATAAGAAGAATCATCTACGATTGAAGCACATACAACAACAGGCCCAAAATAATCACCTGTACCAACTTCATCGCTTCCTGCTTGAGGTAATTGGTTTTTAGAGGGAGTTATTTCTTGTTTTGGAATATCCATAAAAGCTGAAGCATATGTCAAAGCATCTTTTCCTTGAAATACAGTTTTTCCGGATTGATAACAAGTAATGACACAATTCTCACACTTTAGTTGCCATTTAGCATACGGAGGTGTTTTTGATTGGTTTTCTTTCCATGTCTCAAATAAATGCTCTTCTTGTTGATTTGTTAGATTTAAAGTATAAACGTTTGCCATATATATTATTCTAACAAACTTTATATGGATGGTAAATTGGCTTTCATTTGTATCATTCTTTTAATTAATGTTAAAATAATTTCGTATGATTGAATTAAATGAATCGATGCTTATAGTTTTAAATATTACAGCTCTTTTATTGGCAATTTATTTTATATTTCAAGGATTTCGAAAAGGGTTGTTACGTTCTTTATTATCACTAGTAGGAACGGTTGTTAGTTTTTATTTATCTTGGATGTTATCTGAACATATAGGGAATGCATTTCCTTTGATTAAAAATACATCTACAGATATTTTGATACAACAAATGAGTAGTGAAATCTATACATTTGCGAATCGTGTGATTTGGTTTGTGATTGTTTTTATTGTGTTAAGAATCGTTTGTTTTATATTGGATCTTATCTTACAAACCATTCATAAAATACCAGGTGTTCATGTGGTTTCATCGGTGCTTGGAATGTTGTTTGGACTAATTGAAACAGTTGTATGGATCTTATTATTGTGTATCTTTATTGAATCACCAATCTTTTCTCATGGTTCTACAGTCGTGGAAGAATCTGTTTTAGGTGCAATCAAAGATTTCGTTGTTCCAATGTCTTCTCAAGTATTTGAACCAGTTGTTAAAACAGATGCATACAGTAAAATCATAGATGATATTGATTCATTGAGTGAAGAAAAAATAAAAGATATTCAGTCTTGGTTAGAAAGTCAAGAGAGTGATTATGTCAATTGAAAAAGCATTAGAACTTAATACAATATTACAACAGGTAGAACATTATTGTTCTTTTTCTCTTGGAAAACAACGGATTCAAAATACAAAGCCAAGTTTCGATCCATTGGTGATTCAACAAGATAATGAAAGAATCAAAGAAGCATTAGAATGTACAAATCAATATGGTCCTATGCCTTTTCAAGGTTTTTCTGATATGACGAGTATTTTAGAAAGAGCTGAAAAGGGGATGATTTTATCATCACAAGATCTTTTGAAAGAATATCAAACGATATTAGGAATCAAAACAATATTATCTTACGTTTCTTCATTAACGGATATTGAACATCCTGCTTTAGATGATTTGTTAACGACATTGGTAGTACATTCTAAAGTAGAAAAGATTCTGAATGATTGTTTGAATGAATATGGAGAAATTAAAGATAACGCAACAAATGAATTGAAACAAATTCGTTCTCAATTAAGAAATATAGATGCACAAATCACATCCATTGCGACAAACTTTTTGAAAACACATAAAGATTCATGCGTAGATGGCATCATTACAAATCGTGGTGGAAGGTGTGTTGTTTTAGTGAAGGCGAGTGATAAAAATGCATATGGTGGTTATGTGTATGGAGATTCGCAATCTGGAAATACATCTTATATTGAACCTCCTGCATTAATATCTATTAATAATAAAAAACAATCTTTAATCGTAGAAGAACAAGAAGAAGTGACAAAGATTTTAAAGATGTGTTCAAAATGTGTGGCAGAAGTTGCAAAAGAAGAACTTGCGAATATTGATACCGTTTCAATATTGGATAGTATTTTTGCGAAAGCTCGTTGGGGAAAAGATCGTGATGCTTGTGTCGCAAAAATAACAAAGAAAAAAGAAATTGAAATTATTTCTGCGCGACATCCATTAATTGATCCAAATATAGTTGTTAGTAATACGTATCATATTACAAATGAAAAACGTATTCTTTTGATTACGGGACCTAATACAGGTGGTAAGACAGTTTCTATGAAAATCATTGGTTTATTTACGCTAATGACATATTGTGGAATGCCTGTACCATGTTTAGAAGCAAAGATCCCATTATTTGATCGTGTTTTTGTAGATATAGGAGATGATCAATCGGTAGCGTCTTCCTTATCTTCTTTTTCATCACATATGAAAAAACAAGCTGAAGTATGTCAATATGCAACAAAAGATTCTTTGGTCTTATTAGATGAAGTGGGTTCTGGTACAGATCCTAGAGAAGGAGAAGCTTTGGCGATTTCTATCTTGAATGATTTACGAGAAAAAAGAGTGACAGCTGTATTGACGACACATTATGATCGTTTAAAAGCATATGGAAAAAGACATCATGATATTTTGATAGCCTCTGTGCAATTTGATACAGAAACACTTTCTCCTACATATCGTTATTTAGAAGGAATGAGTGGACAATCAAATGCTTTTGAAATTGCTGAACGCTATGGGCTTCCTTCTTCCATTGTGAAGTATGCACGTTATTTAAAGAATCAAGCAAAAACAAAAGAAGATGAATTAATTGAACGATTGGAAAAAGAATTGAATGAAGCAACATTAAAACAAGATGCTTTAAATAAACAATTAAAAGAAACAGAACAATTAAAGAAACAATTACAAAAAGAAAAAGATGCATTACTAAAAGAAAAAGAACGTTTTCATAATAAAGCTCAAAAAGAAGCAGATGCATATGTTGCGACTGTACAAAATAAAGCAAACAAAATATTAAAAGACATTCGTAAAAGACAAGAACAAGTGAAATATCATGAGGCTTTAGATGCAGTAAAAGAATTGAATTCTTTTTATAAACAAGAAGAAACAACGGAAGAAAAATTACCTGAAGATCACGAATATCATGTTGGTGATGCTGTGGAATTAAAAGGAAATTCACAAGTTTGTGAAATTATATCTATTAAGAAAAAAGATATTGTTATTTTAATGAATGGAAGAGAAGTTCATGTAAAGAAAAACCAAATCAGACCAAGTATTCATGTATTGCCAAAATTAAAAAAACAAAACAATGTATCAATCAATACAGGACGTTCTATTTTTACATCTATGCCATTAGAAGTGAATTTAATTGGTTTACATGTAGATGAAGCAATGGATAAGATGGATTCTTATATGGATCAAGCTTCTTTGAATGGATTGAAAAGTTTCCGTATTATTCATGGAGATGGTACAGGTAGATTAAGGAAAGCAGTTCATGATCGACTGAAAAATAATGCACAAGTAAAAGAGTATCGCTTAGGAATGCCACAAGAAGGTGGTACTGGGGCGACAGTTGTAACAATGAAATAATATGGATCGAGAATATTTAAAGGCAAAACTATCACAACTTCCACATAGTCCTGGAAGCTATCAAATGAAAGATAAAAATGGGGAAATCATTTACGTTGGTAAAGCGAAAGATTTACATAATCGTGTGAATTCTTATTTTGTTGGTGCGCATAATTTCAAAACGACGAAACTTGTAGAAAATATAGAAGATTTTGATTTTATTGTAACTGCTTCTGAAAAAGAAGCACTTGTTTTAGAAATTAATCTGATTAAAAAAAATAGACCGAAATATAATATTCAATTTATGGATGATTCTTCTTATCCATACATTAAATTGACAAGAGAAAAGTTTCCTCGTTTGAGTATTGCTAGAGACATAAAAAAAGATAAGAAAGCAAGATATTTTGGGCCTTTTCCTGATGCGACTGCAGCTAAAGATACGCTTAAGATCTTACAAGGTATGTTCCCATTTCCTAGATGTACGCATATGGGTGATAAATTATGTTTGTATTATCATATGCATCAATGCTTAGGTCCATGCGAATATGATATTGATGCATCAATCTATGAAGAATATTGCAATCAAGTCGTTTCTTTTATGAATGGTGATACAAAGGAAGTAGAAAAAGATCTAACTGATAAAATGTACCAAGCAAGTGAAAATCTAGAATTTGAACAAGCACAATATTATAAAGATTTATTAGATTCAATTCATAAAGTTGTTCTAGATAAACAAAATATTGAAAAAGATAATCGAGGGGATCGTGATGTATTTGCATATTATACAGATAAAGGTTATTTAGCCATTGCAGGTATGCTTGTACGTAAAGGAACGATCTTAAACAAAGAATATAAATTGAAACCATTATATGGAGATGCAGAAGAAGAATTTCAAGCATTTTTGATTCAATATTATGAAGCAAATCCTTCTGCTAGAGAATTAGTTTTACCATCTTCTACAGATATTGCTGTTTTAGAACAAGTTTTACCATTTCCAATTTTTCAACCACAAAAAGGATATCGTCAAAAATTAATTGATATGTGTTTAGATAACGCAAAAACACAATTGGATCTAAAATTTTCTGTTGTAGAAAGACAAGAGAAAATGACAGAAGAAGCAATTCAACAACTAAATGAAATTGCACATCATCCTATGAATCGTGTTGAATTATTTGATAACTCACATATTTCAGGTGCTTTTACAGTTGCAAGTTGTGTTGTTTATGAAGATGGAAAACCATGTAAAAATGATTATCGTTTATTTAAATTACATACTGGAAATTCAGATGTAGATTCTATGAAAGAAGTCATTTATCGTAGGTATTTTAGGCTGTTGAAAGATCAATCTAGATTGCCAGATGGAATCATTGTAGATGGTGGTTGGATACAAATTGAAGCTGCAAAAGAAATCTTAGATGCTTTAGATTTATCAAATAAAATAAAAATCATGGGACTTGTAAAAAATGACAAACACTCTACAAATGCATTGATGGATACAGATGGAAATACTGTTGAAATTGATAAAAATAGTGGTCTATTCTTTCTTCTAACAAGAATGCAAGATGAAGTTCATCGTGTTGCGATTTCTTATCACAGAAAACTAAGATCAAAAGCCCAAACAAAATCTGTTTTAGATGATATTGAAGGTGTTGGAGAAAAACGTAAAAAGCTTTTATTAAAAGAATTTGGTGGTATTACAAAGCTGAAAGCGGCATCTGAAGAAGAAATCGCTAAAGTTGTTCCTATACAAGTAGCACATCATGTTTATGAAGCATTGCATACGTTCGATGAAGAAAAAATATAACCAATATATAACTTTATGCTTTTCTTTTTCATTTTCTTTGTTATAATATAAATAGCTTAGGAGTCTAAGCTAGCTGAGGCCCATCATACACTTTGTCTCCCTATGATAAGTGTAGATGGGTTTTATTTTTGCTTATAGAGTTGTAAAATAGATAAGCTATGAAAGTAAATGAATTAAATCTAAAAATTACATCAGATGTATTAAACAATAGTAATGTAGAAGGTGTTATTGTTCACAAGGATACAAATGAAGTTGAAGTTCAAATACATACAAGCGCTATATTAGAGTTTTCTGATTATAGTAGTTTTATTTATTCGTTAGAAGAAATGTTAGGAAATAAAGTATCTGTTTGTATTCATAGTGATTCTAAAGATGTCAGTAATAATACTTTAAAACAATATTTAAGTTTTTTAGGAAATCAAAATAGTGAATATAGTATGTTAGCACATACGATGTTTACTTTTGATGCACGTACAAAAAATGTATCTTTTTTACTAAGTGATGATGAAGAAGTAGAAAGAAATAGTATTTATTGTAGTGAAATTGAAAATGCTTTGAAATATTTTGGTATTGAAGTACAAGTGCAATGTAAAAGTAAGCAGATACATGTAGAAGAAGTTGGGCAAGTAGCGATGCATGTGATACCTGAAAATAATGCACCTATAAGTAAACCAATTGAAAAGAAAAAAAATAATTATCGTAGATTGAAGATGGAAGATTATACAAGGGTCAATTTGAAAGATATCAAAGATCCGATAACTGATATTCAATTTGAAGGCGAAATCTTCCAAGAAGAAAAAACGATCACAAAAAATGATCGTATGATTCAAACGATGTCTATTTTTGATGGAACAGATGCAATGATGATGAAACGCTTTGAAGGTAGAGGCGTTACAAGAGAGATTCTTTCATCCTATAAAGAAGGAGATCGTGTTCGTGTATATGGTTCTGTACAAATGGATAATTTCGCACATGATTTAGTTGTCATGCCACAAGAAATTGAAGTCTTAGAAAAAGAAAAGATTCAAGATGAAGCAAAAGAAAAACGTATTGAATTTCATATGCATACAAATATGAGTGAAATGGATGCGGTTTGTGATGTGAATAGTGTTGTGAAATATGCATTTAATATTGGACATAGAGGTATTGTGATTACAGATCACGCTGATGTTCAATCGTTTGTAAAGGCATACAATACTGGTGCATCTCTAGCTAAATCAGACCCTGATAGAGGGTTTCGTGTTGGTTTTGGATGTGAAATCAACATGTGCGATGATCGTCTAGCAATCGTTAGAAATGGTGTTGATACAAAACTGGATGATGCAGAATATATTTCATTCGACTTAGAAACAACGGGATTATCTGCATATTATGATTCCATCATTGAATTTGGTGCTGTAAAAATCAAGAATCAAACAGTTGTAGATCGATTACAAATGTTTATTAAACCTCCATTTCCAATTCCTCCATTTATTTCTCATAAAACAAACATTACGAATGATATGGTGAAAAATGCCAAAACATTTGAACAATGTATTGATGAAATTTTAGATTGGATCGGTAATGGTGTTTTAGTAGCACATAATGCTTCTTTTGACTATCATTTTATCAATGAAGAATTAAGAAGAATCAACCGTCCACCTTTAACTAACACCGTGATTGATACGTTGGATCTTTCTCGTGCTGTATTAAGAAATAGAAGAGCGTATCGTTTAGGAAATATCGCTAGAAACTACCATGTTGAATATGATGAAGAAGTAGCACATAGAGCGGATTATGATGCGGAAAGCTTATCTGGTGTGTTTATGTGTTTGTTGAAAGATGCTAAACAACAATGTGGTTGTGTAACAATTAATGATTTACAAACAAAAACACAAGATGATCAAGTTTACAAGAAAGTTAGACGCTCTCATATTTGTGCAATTGTAAAAAACCAAGATGGTATGCGAGATTTATATCGATTGGTTACAAAATCCAATACTAAAACATTAGCTGTTATGGGAAAAGCGAGTGGAAAAGAAGGAACAGACGTTGCAGCTGAAGCTAGAGTTACAAGAAAAGATATACAAATGCATCGTAAAAATCTTTTAATAGGTTCTGCTTGTTTGAATGGAGAATTATTTGAGTTAGCATGTAATGCGGAAGATGCAAGATTAGAACAAGCAATGAAGTTCTATGATTACATTGAATTACAACCTTTAGGGAACTATTCTACAAGTATTGCTTTAGGTGCATTACCAAATGTTTCTAGATTGAAAGATGTACAAAAAAGAATCCTTAAGATGGCTAAGAAATTAGGTATCATGGTCATTGCTGATAGTGATGCGCATTATTGTACAAAAGAACAAAAGATCTTTAGAGATGTATATATCATGTCACAAGGTGTTGGTGGTGCGACACATCCTTTGTATATTCGTGATGAAGAATTAAGAATGCGTACAAAAAATCCTGATCAACATATTCGTTTTACAAATGAAATGTTAAAAGAGTTTGATTGGTTAGAAGATGAAGATTTAATCAAAGAAATTGTGATTGATAATCCAAATCGTTTATTTGATTGTATTGATGAAAATATTAGACCTGTACCTAGTGGAACATTTCCACCACATATTGAAGCTTCGGGTGATAAATTAAGAAATATTTGTCATAAAACAGCGAAAGAAATGTATGAATACAATGGTGAGATACCAAAAGAAGTTACAGAGAGATTGGAATTTGAATTAAATAACATTATTACAAATGGATTTGATGTGCATTATTATATTGCGCATTTGTTAGTAAAAAAGAGTAATAAAGATGGATATGTCGTAGGTTCTAGAGGATCTGTTGGTTCTTCTTTTACCGCTACAATGTCAGGTATTACAGAAGTTAATCCATTAAAACCACATTATCGTTGCGAATGTTGCCACTATTCAGAATGGTTTGATGATCCGGAAATCAAAAGTGGATTTGATTTACCAGATAAGGAATGTCCAAAATGTGGTGGAACGATGAAAGGAAATGGCCAAAATATTCCATTCCAAACATTCTTAGGATTTAATGCTGATAAAGTTCCTGATATCGATTTAAACTTCTCCAATGAATATCAATGGAGAGCTCATGAATTTATTAAAGAAGTATTTGGTGAAAGTCATGCATTCCGTGCGGGTACAATTGGTACGGTCGCTGATAAGACTGCATATGGTTATGTGACAGGATATTGTGAAAAGATGCATCAAGAAGATATGCGGCGACCAATGAAGGATTATTTAGCCAAAGGATGTACCAACGTCAAACGAACAACTGGACAACACCCGGGTGGTATCATCATCATTCCAGATGAATATGAAGCAGAAGATTTTACACCAGTTCAATATCCTGCTAATGATCCTACTGCAGCTTGGTTAACAACACATTACGACTTCCATGATATTCATGATAACGTATTGAAATTTGATATTTTAGGACATGTTGATCCAACAGCGATTCGTATGTTACAAAGGATTGGAACAGTAAAACCATTGGATATTCCGATGAATGATCCAGAAACACTTTCATTATTCTATTCTGATGAGGCATTACATGCGGATCCTAGAATTTATAAAAAAGAAAATGGTGCGTTAGGCTTACCGGAATTTGGAACAAGAATAACACGTCGTGTATTAGAAGAAACAAAACCAGCTTCTTTTTCGGAACTTGTAATGATTTCTGGTTTGACGCATGGAACGGATGTATGGGCAGGTAACGCACAATCTTTGGTGCAAGCAGGACATCCATTAAGTGAAGTCATTGCGTGTCGTGATGATATTATGACGTATTTATTAGATAAGCAATTAAAACCATTAGATGCATTTAAAATCATGGAATCTGTTCGTAAAGGAAAGGGTTTGACACCAGAATGGGAAGAAGATATGAAAGCACATAATGTGCCTGATTGGTATATTGATTCTTGTAAGAAAATCAAATACATGTTCCCAAAAGCACACGCGGTTGCTTATGTTATGATGGCAGTTCGTATTGCTTGGTATAAAGTTCATGAACCACAAAACTTCTATATTCAATTCTTTACACATCGTTGTGATGCATATGAAATTGATACAATGAGTAAAGGAATTGAAGCAATTCGTATTCGTATGAAGGATATTTCGGATCGTCAAAATTCAAGAGATACGATCAATCCTGTCACAAATAAAGAAAAATCTTTATTTGATACATTAGAAGCGTGTGAAGAATTATATGCAAGAGGTTATCGAATTTCAAATGTTGATCTTTATAAATCCTATGCAACGGAATTTAGAAGTGATCCAGATGATATTAAAACAATTATTCCACCATTTACAGTTATTGATGGATTAGGAGCAAACGTTGCTAAATCTATTGAAACTGCTAGAAAAGAAGCAGAATTCCTTTCTAAAGAAGATTTAGAAAAAAGAACACAATTATCTGGTACATTAATTAAGAAATTAGATTCTATGGGTGTATTAGAAGGACTACAAGATTTAAATCAAATGTCATTATTTTGATGAATCATCAAAAATTAGCACTCGAATATTGACAGTGCTATTTTTGGTGGTATTATATTTAAGGATTTTTTATGCTTATTTATAGCATCATTCTTGGAAGTTTGATATAATAGGCAAGCATGAAAAAATGAAAAGGAGAATTACAATGTCAACTTGGACACTGAAAGAAAAATCAATGGGTGACATGAATGTCACAATCGAAGGAGATCAATGGAATAATGCTGTTAAGAAAGCATTCAACAAGATCTGCAAAAATGTAAAGCTTGATGGCTTTAGAAAAGGACATGTTCCTGCAGCAATGCTTGAAAAGAAGATTTCTAAAGAAGAAAGATATGCACAAGCTATTGAAGATAACGCTAATGAATGGATGAGAGATGCATTCAAAGAATTAGATTTAAATCCAATTTCTCAACCACAATTAGATGTTAAATCTATGAGCGAAGAAAAGGCTGAATTAGTATTTACATTTGCTGTTATGCCTGAAGTTGAACTTGGTGAATATAAGGGATTACCTTATGAACTAGAAGCAGTTGAAGTAACTGATGATGAAGTTAACGAAGAAATCGATCGTATGAGAAAACAATATTCCGATATTGAAACGGTTGATGGTGAAGCTAAAGATGGCGATACAGTTAAAATCGACTATGAAGGTTTCAAAGATGGTGTAGCTTTTGAAGGTGGTAAAGCTGAAGGTTACAACTTAACTCTTGGTTCTGGTTCATTCATTCCTGGTTTTGAAGATCAATTAGTTGGTTGCAAAGCTGGAGAAGAAAAAGAATTGAACTTAACATTCCCAGAAGATTATCACGCTGAAGATCTAAAGGGTGCAGAAGTTGTATTTAAGGTAACTGTTCATGAAGTGACAAGAGAAGTTCTTCCTGAATTAGATGATGACTTCGCTAAGGATACAAACATTCCTAATGTTGAAACTGTTGAAGATCTTAAGAAGACAGTAACTGAAAGATTAGAAACAGCTAAGAAGGCTAATGCTGAAAATGCTGCTGATGAAAAGCTATTTGATTTAGTTTCTAATAACACTAAGATTGATATGCCTGATGTATTAGTAGATGATGAAGCAAACAGTGAAGTTCAACAAATGGCTGCACAAATTCAACAATATGGAATCTCATTCTCTCAATATTTAAAGATGATGGGTAAGACAGTTGATGAATTAAAGGCTGAATATAGAGAAAATGCTGAAAAGAGCGTCAAGTTAAGACTTACTTTAAACAAGATTGCTGAAGTTGAAAACTTTGAAGCAACAGACGATGATGTAAATGAGCAATTACAAGAATTATCTGTACAATATGGTATGGATGTTGAAAAGATCAAGACTTTGATTGATATTGCGCTAATCAAGCAAGATGTTAAGACAAAGAAAGCTTACGAATTCGTCAAAGAAAACGCTGTAAAGGCCTAAAAGAGATTAACCATAAGACGTAGTTCAAACTGCGTCTTATTTTAACAAATAGGAAAGGAGTTTTTCAGATGGAAAATACAATCACAGTTCCAATGATATGCACAAGAGGTATTGTTGTTTTTCCTGGACAAGATGTCCTTGTTGAAGTGGGAAGACAAAAATCTATCAATGCAGTAAATGAAGCAAGTGATAATTTTGATGGACAAGTATTTGTTGTTTGTCAAAATGATGTTCGCGTAGAAAATCCAACAATTGAAAATTTATATACAGTTGGTACTTTAAGCAAAATTAAAGTCATTCGTAGAAAACCTGATCATTTACGCGTGACTTTTACTGGTATGAAACGCGCTAGACTTGTGAATGTTGTTGATAACAATCAAATGTTATCT
Organism: Bifidobacteriaceae bacterium; assembly: GCA_963661415.1. GTDB lineage: Bacteria > Bacillota_I > Bacilli_A > Erysipelotrichales > Erysipelotrichaceae > Bulleidia. The sequence goes on from CAVLCI010000002.1 coordinate 32,669, forward strand.
GCAGAGATTGAAACTTTAGATGATGTACAAGGTGATATCAATGAAGAACTTGCGTTGGTCAAGAGAATCATTTCTGAATTTGAAAAAGTTTCTAATGTATCTGCAGCATTCCCTGCTGATATCATTCATCAATTATCACAAGGTGTATCTGCTGTTACATTAACAGATCAATTTGGACAATATTTGTTACATGATCAAGAAACAAAACAGAAATTGTTAGAAACATTAAACATCAATGAAAGAATGTTATTGATCATTGCTGAAATGGAAAAACAACAAAAGCTTTCTGAAATTGAAAATACAATTAATATGAAAGTGAAAGAAAAGATTGATGAATCTCAAAAAGAATATTATTTGAGAGAAAAATTAAAGACAATCAAAGAAGAATTAGGTGATGTATCAAATGTTACAGATGATTCTAGTGAACTTAGAGATATGATTAATAATAATCCATATCCTGAAGCAATCAAAAAGAAAGCATTAGAAGAATTAAAACGTTATGAAATGTTACCTGCAGGAAGTGGAGAAGCTTCTGTATCTAGAAATTATCTAGATTGGTTATTAAAAGTTCCATATTGGCAAGAAACAAAAGATGTAGAAGATCTTGCGGAAGTTAGAAAAGTTCTTGATGAAGATCATTATGGACTAGATAAAGTAAAAGATAGAATCATGGAATATTTAGCTGTAAAACAAATGACAGGTACATTAAATGCACCAATTATTTGTTTAGCTGGTCCTCCTGGTGTTGGTAAGACATCTTTAGCCAAATCCATTGCACGTGCATTAGATCGTAAATTTGTAAAGATGAGTTTAGGTGGTGTGCGTGATGAAGCTGAAATTCGTGGACATCGTAGAACGTATTTAGGTTCTATGCCTGGTAGAATCATTCAAGGTATGAAAAAAGCTGAAGTAATTAATCCAGTTTTCTTGATTGATGAAATTGATAAGATGGGGGCTGACTACAAAGGTGATCCAAGTGATGCAATGTTAGAAGTATTGGATCCAGAACAAAACGCAATGTTCTCTGATCACTACTTAGAAGAATCTTATGATCTTTCTAAAGTAATGTTTATCGCCACTGCTAATTATCTTGAAAACATTCCAGCTCCATTAAGAGATAGAATGGAAATCATTGAATTACCTTCTTATACAGAGCTTGATAAAGTAAAGATTGCACAAGATCATCTTGTTCCAAAACAATTAAAAGCGAATGGTTTAAAACCAACACAATTCAAGATCAAAGATGATAGTATTCTTTATATCATTCGTCACTATACACGTGAAGCAGGTGTTAGACAATTAGAAAGACTAATTGCTTCCTTATGCCGTAAGACTGTTCTTGCGATATTAAAGGATGGAAAGAAATCTGTTTCGATCAATAAAAAGTTGATTAATACATGGCTTGGAAAAGAAATCTTTGAATACGGAAATAAAGAAAAGAAAGCACAAGTTGGTTGTGTTACAGGTTTAGCTTACACAGAATTTGGCGGAGATGTTTTACAAATCGAAGTCAGTTCTTATGAAGGTAAAGGTGGCGTTGTTATGACTGGTAAGTTAGGCGATGTCATGAAAGAATCTGCACAGATTGCGGTTGACTATGTAAAAGCTCACGCAGTTGAATATAAGATCGATCCAAAATTCTTTGAAAAGAATGATATTCATATCCATGTACCAGAAGGAGCTGTTCCAAAGGATGGACCTAGTGCTGGTGTAACAATGACTACGGCAATCGTTTCTGCATTGACTGGAACTCCTGTAGAAAACAATCTTGCGATGACAGGTGAAGTTACATTAAGAGGTCATGTTTTGCCAATTGGTGGTTTAAGAGAAAAATCATTGGCAGCAAATCGTGTGGGTATTACTAAAATCTTGATTCCTAAGGACAATGTTCGTGATTTGGATGATGTTCCTGCTGCAGTAAAAGAATCTATTACATTTATCCCAGTTGATAATGTTTCTCAAGTATTAAAGGAAGCATTGGTGAAATAATGCAATATCATGATGCGAAACTATTAACAACTGCCGCAAATAAAGATGGTTGGCCTGATAGTTCATTACCTGAAATCGTTTTTGCGGGTAGAAGTAATGCAGGAAAAAGTACTTTGATCAATGCATTAGTGAATCGTAAGAATTTAGCGTATTCTGGTAAAACACCAGGTAAAACACGTTTATTAAATTTCTTTACGGTAGATAATAAAGTTGTATTTACTGATGCTCCAGGATATGGGTATGCGACAAGTGACGCAAAAAGTGCACTTGCTTTTGGAAAGCTGATTGAACCTTACTTCAATGAACGTGAAAATCTAAAAGGAATGATTCTTGTTTTAGATGCAAGAAGAGAACCAAGTGAAGATGACATTACAATGATTGAATATGGTAGAAATACACATTTAAACATCATTGTAGCATGTACAAAAACAGATAAGATTTCTAGAGGTAAGTTTTTAAGCAATGCACAAAAGATTGCGAATAAATTACAACTTCCAGTAAAATCATTAATTCCTGTTGATTCTTTAAAGAAAACAGGAATGGATGAAGTTTGGAAAGCAATTTATGAAATGATTGAAAGATGAAGGGTAATCCTTCATCTTTTTTAGATATAATAGAAAAAAAGGAATTTCTATGACAACAAGTTTATTAACGGATTTATTACAAAGTTTAAGTTTATTAGGATTATTTTTATTGATTGGATTTGCGCTACGAGCTATCTTCAAACCATTTCAAAAAACATTTATTCCTTCTTCTGTCATTGGTGGAACATTATTATTGATCTTAGGACCACAAATGTTGAATATTCTTCCGACTCCAAAAGAATGGTTTGATATTTATGCAATCTTGCCTGGTGTTTTAATTGTTCCAGTTGTTACTGCGACACCATTAGGTTTAAAGTTGAATCGCAATCAAAAAGATAAAAATGTTCTTCGAAATGTTCTTCCATTAGCTTTTATTGCTTTAACGGTAACAATGCTACAACTCGCAATAGGATATTTCACAAATGTTATTTTTCAAAAACAATATGATTTATATCAAACATTTGGAATCGAACTTGTGATAGGGTTTGTTGGAGGGCATGGAACAGCAGGAACTCTTGGAAATATGCTTTCTAGTTTGAATTTATCTTATTGGCAAACAAGTCAAGGAGTTGCAGTCACAACTGCTACGTTAGGCTTGGTTGGTGGAATTTTGATTGGTATCGTATTGATTAATTATGCGGCAAGATCTGGTAAAACTTCATTGTTATCAAAACCTGCAAATATTCCATTATCTTTTCAAAAAGGATATGAAAAAGATGTATTGAAACAAAATATAACAGGAAAGGAAACAACAATGTCTTCATCTATTGATGTATTTGGGTTTCATGCAGCCTTGATTTTTGTTGCTTGTGGGCTTTCTTATTTATTATTGAAAGTAGCCAAAGATATGCAAATACCTTTATTATCTGGTATTTCTGTGTGGGCATATGGAATGATCGTTATGGGAATCATTTGGTGGGCCGTTTGCAAATGTAAATTAGATTATTTATTTGATGCGAAAGTGAAAGGGCATATTACAGGATCTTTTACTGAATTTGCGGTAATTGCTTCTATTGCAAGTTTACCAGTGAAAGCTGTTTTATCTTATTTTGTTCCAATTATGGTTATGGTGATTCTAGGTTATTTGATAACAACATTCACTTTGTTTTTCCTATGTAAACGATTATTAAAAGGATATTGGTTTGAACAGATGATTGCGACATTAGGAATGGCTACAGGTGTATTTATTACAGGTGTATTAATGTTGCGTATATGTGATCCAGAATTAGAGACACCAGCTTTAACAAGTTATTCGATTTCTTATTCAATGACTAGTGTATTGTATTTTGTACTATTAAGTATGTTTATTAAATTGCCGTTATTAATTGGTTCTTTACAAACAATGTTACTTTCTATTGCTTTAGCGATTTGTTTTTGTGTGTTCGCATTTTTCACAAGTCGAATATCATTTGGCAAGCAATTTAAAGGTAACTAATTGTTTCATTCCTTTCTCATTTTTTCTAAAGCTATGATTGTGTTAGAATATTAAATGGATTTGGAGATTAAAATATGAAAGTAATGATTGCTGCTGGAGGAACTGGCGGACATATATATCCTGCAATTGCACTTGCAGAAGTTTTAAAGAGTAAAAAAGAAGATAGTGAAATTCTGTTTTTTGGTAGTAATGATCGCATGGAGGCTAATGTGATACCAGATAAAGGCTATCGTTTTTATGGATTGGATATGAAAAGTGGAAATGGTGGTATTTCCAATAAGTTAAAATCTGTTCAATCTTTGATATCTGCTTATTCTCAAGCAAAAAAAATATTAAAAAAAGAACAACCTGATATTTGTGTTGGTTTTGGTAATTATATTTCTGTTCCATTGATTTTAGCTGCTCATAAAATGGGTATTAAAACAATGATTCATGAACAGAATTCTTATGCTGGTAAAGCTAACAAGTTATTAAGTAAATATGTTGATGCAATTGTTTCTTGTTATGAAGCGAATTTAAATCAAATGCCAAAAGAAAAACAACGTATCTTAGGTAACCCACAAGCAACTTTAGCTGCGAATACAACATTTCATGATTCCTGCTTAACAAAAATTGGATTAGATGCAAAGAAACCTTTTGTCGTATGTATGATGGGTTCTTTAGGTAGTAGTTCTGTAAGCAAGGTATTAGACGAAGCTTGTCCACTTTTTGATGATGATTTTCAAGTGATTATCGCTACAGGTAAAAGTAATGATTATACATTTACTTCCAAAAGTAATGATCATATTAAAATCGTTGATTATGTGGATGGAAAAGAAATGTTGAAGGGGTGTAGTTTAGCGGTATTAAGAGCTGGTGCTACGACAATGTGTGAGATAGGTGCAATTGGTTGTGCATCCATTTTAATTCCTTCTCCTTATGTTCCAAATAATCATCAATTTTATAATGCGAATGAATTGGTACAAAAAGATGCAGCTTATATGATTGAAGAAAAAGATCTGACTGCTTCTAAACTTGCAGATACTGTTAATTTATTGATGCACAATGAAAGTAAGCGAAATGAAATGAAACAAAAAGCATTTCAACAAGGAAAACGAGATGCTGCGTATGAAATGATTTCATGGATGGAGGAACTTGTGAATGGCTAATTTTTTTGAGAAATTAAGTAATATTTGTGAATGTGAACATGATATGCCTTTATCCTCAATGACAACTTTAAGGATAGGTGGATATGCGAAATATGTTGCGTATCCTGATAGTGATGTCGCATTGGATGAAGTTTTACGATTAATTAAAGAATATGAATTGACATATAAACTAATTGGGAAAGGGTCTGATTTATTATGTTCCGATGATGATTATGATGGAGTTATCATACGATTGGATAGACATTTTAACAATGCATATTTCACAGAAAATAAAGTAACAGTACAAGCTGGTTGTTCCATCATTGCCTTAAGTGTACAAGCAATGAAAAATGAATTATCTGGCTTAGAATGGGCGAGTGGAATTCCAGGTACGATTGGTGGAGCGATATTCATGAATGCAGGCGCCTATAAAAAATGTATGAAGGATATCGTTGAAGAAGTGTTTGTATATCGTAATGGAAAACTTGAATGGATATCTAATGAAGAATGTGAATTTTGTTATCGAACAAGCATTTTTCAAAAATATACAGATTGGATCGTATTAGGGGCGAGACTGAAATTATCTTATTCAGATTCTCATGAAATTGAAGAAGTTATGAAAAATCGTAAAGAAAGAAGATTAGCTTCGCAACCTTTAGAATATCCTAGCTGTGGTTCTGTATTTAGAAATCCAGAAGGGATGAACGCATGGCAATTGATTGAAGGTATCGGATATCGCGGGAAATCTATTGGTGATGCGTGCGTATCGGAAAAACATTGTAACTTTATTGTGAATAAAGGACATGCGACAGCTTCTGATTATTTGAAACTTGTTCGTGAAATTCAACAAAAAGTTAAAGAAAAATATGATATTGAATTAAAGACAGAAATGGAGATGTTTAATTGGAGTGAAAAAGAATGATGCACAAAAAAAAGAACCAGTTCCTTTTGTGAAATCTTATAGGAAATTATTAAAGCTTGCATTATTTTTTGCTTCTGTATTTTTAATTTGTTTCTATTTATTTTCTTCGGATTCTAAAGTGAGTGCAGTTGTTATTGAAGGAAATCATTATTTGGAAGAATCTTATATAGAACAAATATCAAACATTTATTCTGGTAATATTTTTTACTTTAATATTCCAATTTTAAAAGAATGGAAATTAAAAAAAGAACCTTTGATAGATGATGCTGAGGTGCAACTATTAAGTGGAAATGTCGTTTCCATTAAGATACAAGAAAAAAAAGTCATCGGATATCGTTATGAAGATACAGCGGAAATATTATGTAGTGATAACACAAAAGCAGAATTGAAGAGTGAATATTTAGATATTATCGCAAGTGTTCCATTGATTCATGGTTTTACGGAGAGTGAACAAACTAGATTGTTATGTAAAGCGTTTGATGATGTAGATCAATCGATGATTGAAAATATATCTGAAATCACACAATTTTCATTATCTTATGATGATGAAGCAATGAAGATACAAATGAGAAATGGTTCTTATTTTATTGGAAATTATCAAAATTTAGATAAATTGAATCAATATTATGCAATTTATTCTAAGATGTCTGATAAAACACAATGTATTTCTGCAGATGAAAATGCAAATGTTGCATATACATTTGTATGTCCATGGAATCAAACAGATTCTACGACAGAATATTGGACGGATGAAAGTGGTAATCTTTTAACAAATCAATATGGAGATCATATTGCGAAACATTATTATACAGATACAGATGGAAATGCAGCTGTAGATGGAAATGGTAATCAAATCGCAATTCCAATTGATGAAAATGGTTCAGAAGTCATTGATCCAAACTTTAATCGAAATTATGCGAGTGGATATTACACAACGGGTACGCTAGTGCTACCTGAAGGAGTATCTAATGAACCTGAAGAATCAACAGATACAAAAGAAACTACAGAACAAACAGATGAAAATAACATGCCAGAATAACAAGTTTATACAAGATGTGTTATTTTTGGTATAATATTCAAAGTAAGGAGCTATTATAATTATGGCAATAGAAAGTAAAACAAATTATGGAAGTATTTCTATTACATCAGAAGCAATTGCCTCTTTAGCTGGAGGAATTATTACAGAATGCTATGGTGTTGTAGGTATGGCAAGTAAGCAAGTGCTCAAAGATGGTTGGGCTGAATTATTAAAGAAAGAAAATTATTCACGTGGTGTAGTCATAAAAAATAATGATGGCATTATTGATGTTGATCTTTATATCATTGTTTCTTTTGGTGTTAAGATTACAGAAACTGTTAGAGAAGCACAAAAGAAAGTGAAATATGTGTTAGAAAAGACCCTATCACAAGATATTCATTCCGTTAATGTCTTTGTACAGGGCGTACGTGTAATGAATTGAGAGGGCTTATGGAAAAAATTAATGGTGTAATATTTAAAGGAATGCTAGAAAGTGGTTGTAATAACCTCAATGGACATAAAAAAGATGTCGATGCTTTGAATGTATTCCCTGTACCTGATGGAGATACGGGTACAAACATGTCTTTGACTTTCACAAATGGTATCAGTGAAGTTCGAAAAAGTGGTTCTGATTCACTTTCAGTTGTTGCGAAAACTCTTTCTAGAGGATTATTGATGGGAGCTAGAGGTAACTCTGGTGTTATTCTTTCTCAGATTTTTAGAGGTATTTATCAGTATATTGGAGATCGTGATGAATTATCTGCAAAAGATTTTTCTGAAGCTTTGTTAAATGGTTCTAAATTAGCTTATAAAGCTGTTATGAGACCTACAGAAGGTACAATCTTAACAGTTATTCGTGAATCCAGTGAGAAGGGTTCTGATTTTATTTCTTCTAATGAAACTGCATCTATTGAAGAATTCATGAATGTTGTATTAGATGAAGCAAATGCTTCATTACAAAGAACTCCTGATTTATTACCAGTGTTAAAAGAAGCTAATGTTGTGGATTCAGGTGGGGCAGGACTTGTAGTAATCTTCGATGGATTTAAAGCATTCTTAGATGGTCATCCAATTACGGAAGAAACAGTTGTTGAAACGAAAAAAGAATCTAAAACAGAACATTCTTCTGGATATCGTTGTGAATTCATTCTTGAATTCGATGAAAAACATGCAAAGAGTTTTAATGAAGATCGTTTTAGAAAATCAACTGAATCCTTAGGTAATAAAGTACAACTTGTAGTGAGTGAAAAAGGTATTTCTTTATCCTTACATACAATGACACCTGGTGAAGTATTAATGCTTGCGGAAAGATATGGTGATTTTAAGAAAGTTCAAATTGAAAATATTCAAGATGAATTAAAACCATCATTATTAGAAGAAACAAAGGAAGAACCAGTAGAAGAAAAAGAATATGGTATTATTGCGGTAGCAGCAGGGAAAGGTATTCAAAAGCTTTTTGAAGATTATCGTACAGACTATGTTGTAAGTGGTGGTCAAACAATGAATCCATCTACTGAAGATATTGCTTCTGCAATCGCTAAAGTTAATGCAAAGCATGTATTTGTGTTGCCAAATAACTCTAATATTATTATGGCTGCTAACCAAGCTGCTTCTGTAACTGAAGATAAAGATGTTATTGTATTAACAACAAAATCCGTTCCACAAGGATTATCAGCATGTATTAATTTCAACCCTGAAGAAGATGTTGAAACAAACAAAGCTGCAATGGAAGAAGCAATTGCGAATGTGAAAACTGGTCAAATTACATACGCTATCAAAGATACAACAATTGATGGTAAAGAAATTCATGCTGGTGATTACATGGGATTGTTTGATAAAGAAATTGTTGTTATCGAAAAAGACAAATTAACAGCTTCTAAGAAATTAATTGAAATGATGATGAACGAAGATTCTGAAATCGTTACATTATTAAAAGGTGAAGATTCATCTGAAGAAGAATGTGATGAATTAGCATCTTACATTGAAGACAACTTTGACGTAGATGTTGATGTACAAGATGGTGGACAACCTGTCTATAGTTTTGTAATTGGTGTTGAATAGTGAAATAAAAACGTTGATGGTAAAATTTCTAATCAACGTTTTTTATTTGATTTATATTGCATATTGACTCATATCAACGATTTCATCAACGATATCTTCATAGAAATATGGTTCATGACTAACTAGTATAACCGTTCCAGGGTATTCTTGAATTGCTCGTTTTAAATCATCTTTTGCGTCTTGATCTAAATGATTGGTAGGTTCATCTAACACTAATAAATTAGAAGGGTGGTTCATGATTTTACATAAGCGTAGCTTTGCTTGTTCACCACCAGATAATACAAATACTTGTGTTTCTATTTGTTCTGTTGTTAAACCACATTTCGCTAAAGCTGAACGCACTTCATATTGTGAATAAGATGGGAATTCATCCCATAAAACATCTAAGCATGTTTTGTTACTTGCATCTTCTTCTTGTGCGAAATATCCAATTTGTAGATTTTCTCCTTGATGAACATCTCCTGCAATGGTAGGAATCAAACCTAATAATGATTTTAATAATGTTGATTTACCAATACCATTTGTACCAATGATTGCGATCTTTTTTCCTTTTTCAAGTGTAAATGTAATTGCCTTGGATAAAGGATAGTCATATCCAATTACAATATCTTCTGTTGTAATTAAAAATTTAGAAGGAGTCGTTCCATATTTGAAACAAAATTCCGGTTTTATCTTTTCTTTCTTTAATTCAATACGTTCCATTTTATTGAGTTGTTTTAATCTAGAATTAGCCATACCACGTGTTGCGACTCTTGCTTTATTACGAGCAATAAAATCTTCCATCTTTTCGATTTCTTGTTGTTGACGATTATAAGCTGCTTCTAATTGTTTCTTTTGTGTTTCATATGCAGATACAAAGTTATCATAATTTCCGGCATACCTTGTCAAGGCTGGGGTTTCTACATGATAGATTACATTAACACATTCGTTTAAAAATGGAACATCATGAGAAATTAAAATGAATGCATTTTCGTAATTCATTAAGTAGTTTTTTAACCATGTTATATGTTGTACATCTAAATAGTTTGTTGGTTCATCTAATAATAAAATATCAGGTTTTTGTAGTAAAAGCTTTGCCATCAAAACTCTTGTTCTTTGACCACCAGATAATTGATTGACATCATTATCGAGTCCTAATTCATTCAAAGAAAAAGCTTGTGCGATTTCATCGACTTTTGCGTCAATCAAATAAAAATCATGTTGATCTAAATAAGACTGTCTTTCTCCAATATCTTCTAACAAGACATTCATCTCTTCTTCGGATATATCACTCATTTTCATATAATCATCTGTAATAGATTGTTCTATTTCATATAATTCATCATATGCACTTCTTAAGATATCGCGTATCGTTTTTCCTTTTTCTAAAACTGTATGTTGATCCAAATAACCAACATGAACACGCTTGCTCCAAATGATTTTTCCTTCTTCAGGTTCTAATTTTCTTGTTAGAATATTCATGAATGTACTTTTACCTTCACCATTTGCTCCAACAAGTCCAACATGTTCTCCTTTATTTAATCGAAAAGATACATCTTCAAATATGATTCTTCCACCAAAGGAATGATTTAATTTATCGACAACTAAAATACTCATACTAATACCTCGCAAGCAATAGTTTATCAGAATTGGAACTTTATTTCACACAATCAAGTCTATAATATTTTTGGAGGATATATAAATATGAGTTTTCCTAAAAATTTTTTGTGGGGAGGAGCTGTTGCTGCAAACCAATTAGAAGGTGCTTGGCTAGAAGATGGTAAAGAACCTAATGTTACTGATGTACTTGTTGGAATCGGTTCTAAAGAACCAGGAATTAAATGGAATTGTGATAAAAAGAAGTATGAAATGTCTTTAGATCCAAATAAAAAATATTTATCACATGAAGCAATCGATTTCTATCATCGTCATGCAGAAGATTTAAAACTGATGGCAGGCATGGGATTCAATTGTTTTAGAACTTCAATTGCTTGGGGCAGAATTTTTCCAAATGGAGATGAGACAGAACCTAATGAAAAGGGTCTAGCATTCTATGATGAATTATTTAAAGAAATGAAAGAGCTAGGAATGGAACCAGTCATCACAATGTCTCATTATGAAACACCACTTCATTTATTAACAGAATATGGTGGATGGTCCAATCCTAAATTGATTGAATTCTGGAAAAATTACGCTAAGACAGTTTTCACAAGATATAAAGGTGTTGTTAAATATTGGCTCACTTTTAATGAAGTTAATGGTATGTTAAGAAATCCTTTTGTTGCAGGTAGTATCTTAACAATTGATGATCCAAAAGATCCAAGTGATCCTATTGGTTCCACAACAAAGAAAGATATTTGGCAAGGATATTATAATATCTTAGTTGCCAATGCTTGGACTGTGAAATTAGGCCATGAAATTGATTCTAATGCATTGATTGGAAACATGATGACTGCTTCTGGTGTTGCTACATATCCTGATACATGTAGACCTTCTGATGTCTTTGGCGCTTATGATACACAAAGATGGGCAGTATATTATATGTGTGATCCAATGGTATTTGGTGAAATTCCTTCTTATGTCAAAGCATTATGGAAGAAAAATCCTGATTGGACACCTGAAATGCATGATGATGAATTACAATTGATCAAAGAAAATACAATTGATTTTGTTTCTTATAGTTATTATCGTTCTGCAGTATATTCTAGTGATACGGAAATGGCAATGAATACAGGAGGCATCAAAGGAAAAGATAATCCTTACTTAAAAGAATGTTCTCCTGAACCTTGGAGTTGGCCGGTTGATCCAGAAGGATTAAGATTATTGATTAATATTTTTGAAGATCGTTATCATTTACCTCAATTCATTGTTGAAAATGGTATTGGTCTAGATGAAAATCTAGACGAAAATGGAACAATTGATGATCCGTTTAGAGTTCGTTATTTAGAACAACATTTAAAACAAGTAGAACTCGCTATTGAAGATGGATGCAATGTTATGGGTTACTTATGGTGGGGACCAATTGATGTTGTATCTGCTGGAACTGGCGAAATGAAAAAACGTTATGGATTTGTTTATGTTGATCGATTCAATGATGGTCATGGCACATTAGAAAGAAAAATCAAAAATTCTTACTATCGTTATAAAGAAATCATTGAAACAAATGGTGAGGCATTACATCAAGATTAATCTAAGAGGAGATTCTACTTTGTTAGAATCTTTTCTTTCGTGTATAATAGAAATACATTCTAAAGGCAAAGAGAATTCTAAACCTAAAGAGTTGTAAACAAAATTTGTTTTTTGCGTGCATCTCTTTAAAGAATGAGATGCATTTTTATTTGGAGATATGATGTTTAGATTTGCGATATATGGAAAAGGTGGAATCGGAAAAAGTACAACAACAACTGCGTTATCATGTGCTTTTCGTGAAATGGGATATAAAGTGATGCAAATAGGATGTGATCCAAAAGCAGATAGCACTTTATATCTACATGATGGTGAAAGAATAGAAACGATTTTAAATGTTTTGAAAACGAAAAGAAATCACTATCAAAAAGAAGATCTATATGTAAAAGGGTATCAAGGAATACTATGTGCAGAATGCGGTGGACCAACACCAGGCTTAGGATGTGCAGGAAGAGGAATTGGTGCATCTTTTGAAGCCTTAGAAGAAGCAGAAGTATTTGATTATGAGAAACCTGATATTGTTTTATATGATGTTTTAGGAGACGTTGTTTGTGGGGGATTTGCCTTACCAATACGAGATGGATATGCAGATCAAGTTTATATTGTAACCAGTGGTGAGAATATGTCCATATATGCAGCCGCAAATATCGCTTTGGCTGTTGAACAATTTCAAGAAAGAGGATATGCCAAACTTGGTGGAATTATTTTAAATCGCAGGAATGTAGAAAATGAAAGAGAAAAAGTACAAATTCTTTGTGATGATATTCATTCTCAGATTATTGGTGATTTAAGTAGAGACTTTCATATTCAAGAAGCAGAAACTGATCATAAATGTGTATTTGAAGTTGCTCCTAATTGTGAATATGCAAATGAAATTCGTGAAGTTGCGAAATATATGATAGAACATGGAGTGAAGTATGAATGAATCAATTGACATTCAAAATTTGAAACCTGATTTTTTCAAAGAAGGTCTTCTTTATAGTAATCCTTGTAGAGGTTTATGGAATATTGTACATTTAGCGACACAAGTGCCTGGGTCTCATCAAATCTATGTATGTCCAACGAGTTGCTTAAGAGGGGTAGTTTTGACGACTGCAGAAATGGGTGTATTTGATCGCTTATCTACGATTACTGTAGGAGAAGATAATATATTAGATGGTGATTTAGAAGAAAGAATACTTTATGGCACTAGAAAGATATTAAATACGTTAAAGAGAAAGCCGACCGTTGTATTTATCTTTACTTCATGTATTCACCATTTTATGGCCGCGAATTATCAAAGAGTGTATCGAATATTACGAAAAGAATATCCTGAGATATCCTTTATAGATGCATATATGGATCCTATTATGCGAAAAAAAACACCACCATTACCTTGCTTACAAAGACAAATTTATCGAGTTTTAAAACCAACAGAATTAAATTTGAAACAATGTAATTTTGTAGATAATTGGTTTTATCCTAATAATAATGATTTGTATGATTATTTATTAGAACATGATGTTGTTATTAAAGATTTGTCTCAACAAATAGATTATGCATCTTATTTGGAAATGAATCAAAGTGCTGTGAATTTCTCATTTCATCGATTTGGAAAACTGGCGTGTAGTGATATGTATTATCGCTTAAAACAAAATTATTTTTATTTATCTAATGTATTTGATTATGACAAAATTGATGAAGATATGAAGTATGCTTGTGAATGTATGCAGATTCCGATAAAAGATGAAGATAGAATTTCTTTTGAAAGAAAACAAACTGAATTCAAGATTCAACAATTAAAATCATTGATAAAAGATACAATGATATCTATTGATCAATCTGCAATCGAATATCCTTTATCTCTTGCATTATTTTTAGAACAACATGACATCAAAGTGCATTCCATATTCTTAGATGCGCTACAAGAAGATGACTCTGTTTTACAACAATTAATAAAAATCAATCCAAATATTCAAATCTATCCGATTGAATCATGTTTGATGCGTCAAATAAAACGAGAAACAACTTCTAATGTTATCGCCATTGGACAACAAGCAGCATACTTTTTAAATACATCGCATTTTGTGAATATCATATTTCAAGCAAGTATGTATGGATATAAAGGAATACAACATTTATGTACATTGATTGAAGAAGCTTATGAAAATCAAAAAGATATTCAATCTATGGTTACTTACAAAGGATGGAGGTGTATAGCACATGGGTGATTGGCATACACACGTTTATACATCTACGTATACTTCGGATGTTTCTGGTGTTTGTAGTGTGATGTATGAACTAGGTGGAATGAGTGTTTTGCATGATCCAAGTGGATGTAATTCTACGTATACGACGCATGATGAGCCACGATGGTATGCTTCTAATAGTTTAATGTTTATTAGTGGTTTAGATGAAATGAGTGCAGTATTTGGAGATGACCAGAAGCTCATTGATTCTGTGATTGATGCATGTCAAAAAATTCATCCTCGTTTTATTACTCTTTGTGGAGCAAGTATTCCGCATATCATTGGATTTGATTATAAAGGTGTCGCAAAACAAATTGAATCGCAAACTGGAATCATTGTTTTACCAATTGAAACAGATGGATTGCAGTCTTATATTAGTGGAATTGGTAAAGCTAGTAAAGCTTGGATGGAAAGGTTTGTTAGTTACAAAGAAAAGAAAGATTGTATCAATTTATTAGGAATAACACCTATTGATTTTGGAAATGAAAAACAAGTTTTAGAAATCAAACAAAATCTGAATGAAACGATTAATTGTTGTTTTGCGTATCAAGATAATTTTGAAAATCTAACTAATATCGCACAAGCTTCTGTTAATCTATTACCAACTAGTGCAGGAAGAATTTGTGCAAAATATTTAAAAAAGAAATACAAAATTCCTTATGTAGAAGGAATCCCAATAGGTCCATATATGAAAGAACAAGTACAAACTTGTATTCAATTAGCGAAAAAAAATATGGAAAATATGATTGCTTATGAAGAAAATGATTTAGGTGAGATTCTTGTGATTGGAGAAGAGATTTACGCAAAGTCATTAGCGAGTGAAATTACACATACATATGATATTCCTGCGTATGCTTATTATCCAGATATCAATGAAGGGTTGAATGAAGATGATTTGATAGAAAAGAGTGAACAAGCGCAATTTGTTGTTTGTGATCCATTATTTCAAACTGTAATTGACCCAAATAAGATCATTCCTGTACCACATATTGGATATTCTGGAAGAATCTATTTAAATCAAATTCCAACGTATCAAGAAATTTTAGAAATGATTGAAAGGAAAATAAAAAATGAAATTATTTAAAGTATTACTCAGTGCTATTTTAGCGACAACACTTGTTTCTTGTTCTTCAACATCACAAACAAGTACGACTTCAACTTCTACGCAAGAAGCTACAACGGTAACGATTGTCGATCACGCAGATCGTACAGTAACGGTTCCAACGAATCCTAAGAAAGTTGCAATTCTTGGAATCTTACCTTTACCAGCAATGTTAACAGTTTATTTAGATTCTGCAGAAAGTATTGTAGCGATGGAACAAGCAAGTATGAATGCTGCAAAAAATGGAATCTTATCAGAATTATATCCAGAAATTTTAAATGTTAATACAGATATTATGGATGGAGATGATGTGAATATTGAAAGCTTGATTGCTTTAGAACCAGATGTTGTTTTTTATAACGCTAACGATACAACTGATTTAGAAAAATTAGAAAATGCTGGTTTATGTGCAGTTGCAGTTTCACCTACAAAATGGCATTACGATTGTATCACTACATATAATGAATGGATGGATCTATTAAATCAAATCTATCCAGATCATGCTGGAGATAGAGAACAACTTGTAAATACATATTCAACAGAAAAATATGAAGAAATTCAAAATACAGTTAAAGATGTAGAAGAAAAACAAAAAGTTTTATTCTTATTCCAATATGATGAAAATACAATGATTACTTCTTCCTCTTCATTCTTTGGACAATGGTGGTGTGATGCAGTTGGTGCAATTAATGTGGCACAAGATGTACCAGCAGATAATGCCAATGCTAAAATTACAATGGAACAAGTTTATGAATGGGATCCAGATGTCATTGTGATTACAAACTTTACACAAACAAATCCAGAAGATCTTTATAATAACACAATTGGAAGCGATGATTGGAGTGAAGTAAGTGCTGTCAAAAATAAGAGAGTTTATAAGATGCCTTTAGGATCTTATAGAACATATACACCTGGTGTTGATACACCTATGACATTAGAATGGTTGGCACAAGCTGTTTATCCTGAATTATTTTCATCTTATGATGTAAAAGAAGATGTAAAAGATTATTATCAAAGTTTATATGGAATTACATTGACAGATACACAAGTGGAAGCAATGTATACACCAAACACTGCTGCAGGAAGCATGAATTAGAATAGGAGGGAAACGTGGAACGTAAATATCATATTTGTATAAGTGTTGGCATCATTTTGGTTTTAATCGTTTCAATGTTCGCAATATGTGTTGGACAATTTTCAATATCTATATCTGATGTTTTGAAAATTCTTTTTCATCAACAAGTAGAAATCAAAAATGCAGAAAAAGTTATTCTAAATATACGTATTCCACGAATTCTTCTTTCTTTGATTGCGGGAAGTGGTTTAGCGGTTGCAGGAGCTGCTTTTCAATCCTTATTTTCCAATCCTTTAGCGACACCTGATACTTTGGGTTGCGCAAATGGTGCTTCTTTTGGTGCAGCATTAGCGATATTGCTTGGATTGAAATCAATTGGTATACAAATAAGTGCACTTTGTATGGGAATTGTAGCAGTATTTCTTGTGTTTGTTGTTTCTAGAACGACACAAAGAGAATCTCGTAATATGATGATGGTCATATTAGCAGGAATGGTTGTTTCTTCATTGTTTTCTGCACTTGTTTCTTTTGTGAAATATATTGCAGATCCAAATGATATATTACCAGTGATTACGTTTTGGTTGATGGGGAGTTTCTCTAGTGCAACTTTGCGTTCTTTATATACTGGTACACCTTGTATCTTGATTGGTATCGTAGTCATTTATTGCATGCGATTTCGATTGAATGCTTTGAGTTTATCTGAAGATGAAGCGAAGTCTTTAGGTATCAATTTAAAATTAAATCGTATGATCGTTATTACAGCTGCATCTTTTATTACAGCTTCAATCGTATCTTTATGTGGTGTTATTGGATGGGTAGGTTTATTGATTCCTCATATTTGTAGAATGTTATTTGGAAATAATCAAAAGAAAGTCATACCAGGTTGTATCGTATTTGGTGCATTATTTATGGTAATTGTAGATACATTAGCGCGTTGTATGTGTCAATCTGAAATACCGGTATCCATTCTAACTTCAGTCATAGGTGCACCCGTATTTATTCTTCTTCTTAGAAAAACAGGAGGCATTCAAATATGATTTTTTCTGTTCAAAATGGAACATTTTATTATCATGCAAAGCATCCTATACTACAAAATATAAATTTTGAAATCAACAAAGGAGAAATCGTATCCATATTAGGTGCAAATGGAATTGGTAAAACGACCTTATTGAAATGCATGTTAGGTTTTATGAAATGGAAAGAAGGAGATACTTATTTTGAAGGAAAGTCATTAAAAAATCTTTCTAAAAAAGAATTCTTTCAAAAAGTTTCTTATGTTCCACAATCACATCATGTATCTTTTCCTTGTACTGTTTATGAAACGGTATTACTAGGAAGAAGTTCTTACTTAGGAATCTTTGATCAACCATCTAAAATAGATCAATCTAAAGCAATAGAAGCTATTGAATTATGTGGTATTACGTATTTAAAAGATCGTAATGTTAATGAAATATCTGGTGGAGAACAACAATTATGTTATATCGCTAGAGCTTTGTGTTGCCAACCTAGTGTGATTATTTTAGATGAAGCAGAAACTGGATTAGATTATGCAAATCAAATGATTGTTTTATCGTTGTTGAAAAAATTATCAAAAGAGAATCATATAACAGTGATTTTTAACACGCATTATCCAGATCATGCTTTAGAAATATCAGATAAAACATTACTATTATTAAAGAATGGAAATTCTTTATTTGGTGAAACAAAACAAATCTTAACAGAAGAAAACTTAACGAAAACATTTGGTGTAGACATTAAGATCATTGAAAATCAAATAAATGGAAAAATCTATCATACATTGATTCCTATGAATCAGAAGGAGTGACTATGAGTACAATACAAGAAAAAGCTAGTAGTGGAAATCGATGCCATATTGGTATATATGGCAGAATGAATGCCGGAAAATCATCATTAATCAATGCCATGTGCAATCAAAACGTATCCATCGTTTCATCTGTTCCTGGTACAACAAGCGATGTTGTTAAAAAAGCAATGGAGATTCATGATATTGGACCATGTTTGTTTTTAGATACAGCAGGATTTGATGATGAAAGTGTATTGAAAGAAGAAAGAATTCAAGCTACAACGAATACATTAAATGAAACTGATATTGCGATTTTATTGTTTTATTCAAATGATACAAGCTTAGAAGAAAAGTTTTTATATCGCATTAAAAACATGAATATTCCTGTGATTGGTGTACTATCGCATTCTGATGAATTTTCTAGTGAAGAAAGAGAAGAAAGAATAGCAAATATTGAAAAGAAGATGGGAATTCCAACAATTGCCGTATCTGCAGAAAGTGGTTGGGGGATTCCTGTTCTACTAAACTATTTGGTAAAAATAGCCAATGGAAAATATAAAACACATCAAATGACGGATGGATTGGTGAAGGAAGGAGATTCTGTATTATTAGTCATGCCTCAAGATAAAGAAGCTCCTGTTGGTCGCTTGATACAACCTCAAGTCATGATGATTCGTGAATTATTAGATAAACATTGTATTGTTACAAGTGTTGCTACAGAAGAAGTTGAATCTGCATTAAAAAATATGAAAGTTTATCCAAAACTCATCATTGTAGATTCCCAAACATTCCATCAAGTGTATCCTTTAGTACCGGAAGGTGTTTTATTGACTTCATTTTCTATTCTTATGGCAGGTATAAAAGGTGATATTGCTTATTACGCAAAATGTGCTTCTGCAATAGAAAATTTAACGGAAGATTCTCATGTGTTGATTGCGGAATGTTGTACGCACGCTCCAATTGAAGAAGATATTGGTAGAGTGAAAATACCGAATTTATTAAGAAAAAAAGTTGGACAAGGACTTCATATAGATGTGAAAGCAGGAACAGATTTTCCTTCGGATGCTTCTCAATATGATTTAATCATTCAATGTGGTGGTTGTATGTTTAATCGTAGATATATAATGAATCGTATCAATCACGCAAAATATGTAAATGTACCAATGACAAATTATGGTGTTGCCATTGCGTATTTGAATGGAATACTAGAACATGTTGTAATACCAAAAGGAGTGGAAGAATAATGGAAGAAACAAGAATCGCAATTATCGCTATTGTTGTAGAAGATAGTGAAGCTGTAACAAAGATGAATGAAACATTACATGAATATGCAAAATATATTATTGGTAGAATGGGCATTCCATATCATAAGAAAAATATCTCTTTGATTAGTGTTGCGATAGATGCACCTAATGATGTGATTTCTTCACTTTGTGGAAAGTTAGGAAATATACAAGGTTTGACTGTGAAGGCTGCTTATTCAAAAGTATGAATCAGATAGAATTGATTGATGAATTATTTGAAAAACACCATCTAACAAAAGAAAAATATTTTGATTTGATTGAACATAGGAATGAAAAAGATAATGAATATTTATTTCAAAAGGCAAGAATCATTCAAAATCAAGTTTTTCAAAAAAATGTTTATTTAAGAGGATTAATTGAATTCTCAAATATTTGTTCATCAGATTGTCTGTATTGTGGCATTCGAAAAAGTAATTCCAAAGTAGAACGATATCGATTATCTAAAGAACAAATATTAGATTGTTGTCAAATGGGATATGATTTTGGATTTCGTACATTTGTATTACAATCTGGCGAAGATCCATATTATACAGATGATAAGATTTGCGATATCATTACGAGTATTAAAAAACAATTTGAGAATGTTGCCATTACTTTATCGATTGGTGAAAAAACAAAAGATCAATATCAAAAATATTATGATGCAGGATGTGATCGATATTTATTAAGACATGAAACTGCCTCACCATCTTTATATTCAAAATTACATCCAAAAAAACAAACATGGGAAAATCGAAAAAGATGTTTATATGATCTCAAAGACATAGGATATCAAGTTGGTGCTGGTATGATGTTACAAACACCATTTCAGACAACGGAAGATCTTGTAGAAGATCTCATATTCTTAAAAGAATTAAATCCACATATGATAGGGATAGGACCATTCATTCCACATTGTGATACACCATTTCATGACTATCCAAAAGGAGATGTAGATACAACATTGTTCTTTTTAGCAGTTTTGAGATTGATGTTTCCTTATGCTAATATTCCTTCTACAACTGCATTAGGAACCATTGATCCAAAGGGAAGAGAAAAAGGAATTTTAGCTGGAGCAAATGTCATCATGCCAAATTTATCTCCAACTGGCGTTAGAGGAAAATATCTTTTGTATGATGGGAAAATTTGTACAGGGGATGATGCAGCAATGTGTAATCTATGCATGATGGGGAGAATGAAACATATTGGTTATACAATAAAAAAAGAGCGTGGAGATTATCCAGGATTTATCAGAAAATGAAAAGAAGCAATAGAATGAATCTAAAGCTTCTTTTGTTTTATTTTGTACAGTCAATAACTTTATTAACAACATCATCGATCTTGATGTCTTCTTTTTCTCCAATTCTGGATTTAAATTCTACATTACCATCTTGGATGCCTTTACCAACAGTAATTCTAAATGGAATACCAATAAGTTCCATATCTTTGAATTTAACACCAGGTCTTTCATCACGATCATCTAATAGCACTTCAATTCCTTTATCTTGTAGTGATTGATAAATTTCATTTGCGATTGTAACTTGTTGTTCATCTTTCATGGATATGATAACGATTGCAACTTGATATGGAGCAAGTTCCTTAGGCCAATTAATACCATTTTCGTCAATATTTTGTTCACATAGTGCAGCCATAGCACGAGCAGGTCCAATACCATAAGAGCCCATCCATACATCTTGTAATTTGTTATTAGAATCTAAATATTGAAGTCCCATCGCTTTAGAATATTTTGTTCCAAGTTTAAATGTATTACCAACTTCAATACCATGTGAAAAATGAATCTTACCACCACAACAAGGACATACATCGCCTTCTTTGATGTTTGAGATATCTCCAATGACATCTGCTTTAAAATCCTTTGGGTTGACATTGATATAGTGATAACCTTCTTTATTTGCACCCGCACAGAAGTTTCTCATATTCATAATTTCTTTATCGATTACAATTTTTGCGTTTAATCCAACAGGGCCTGTAAATCCAGGAACAGCATTGCTTGTAGCAATCAAAGCATCGTCCGCAAAGTTCACTTCAGCACAACCTAATAATTTACAAACTTTACTTTCGTTTAATTCTCTATCACCTCGAATGAAGAATACAACTAGTTCATCATTGATATTCATCAATAAAGCTTTGATGCTATTTTTAGGATCAACTTTTAAATAATCGCAAACTTCTTCGATTGTTTTAGCGTGTGGTGTTTCAACCATTTGGATTTGCTTTTCTTCAATACTTGGATCAGCTTCATGACTTACACATTGAGCGACTTCAATATTACTTGCGAAATCACAATTATCACAAAGAACTAAAATGTCTTCTCCAAGAGGTGTAACTGCTTGGAATTCTTCTGATAATAAACCACCCATAATACCTGTATCTGCTTTTACAATACGATAATCTAAATGTAAGCGATCCATAATATTTTTATAAGCATTAAATTGTTTTTGATATGCAACATCTAATCCTGCTTCATCTTTATCGAATGTATAAGCATCTTTCATGATGAATTCTCTTGTACGTACTAATCCGTATCTAGGTCTTGGTTCATCTCTAAACTTTGTTTGCATTTGATATAAAGAGAATGGCATATCTTTATATGATCTGATTTTCATCTTCGCTGCTTGTGCGAATAATTCTTCATGTGTAGGACCTAATACATAGTTTTGTCCTTTTCTATCTTTTAATGAAAACATAGAAGCACCAAAACCAGCTCTTCTACCAGAAGATACGTAAACTTCTTCAGGTAATAATGCAGGCATTAATAATTCCTGACAATCTGCCTTTTCCATTTCATCACGAATGATTGCTTCAATCTTATTCATTACTTTTAATCCAAGAGGCATCATAATATACATACCAGCAGAACTCTTCTTAATAAAACCAGCTCTTACTAACATGTTTGAAGATACAGAATCTTCATCTTTTACATTTTCTCTTAGAGTATAAAAAAAGCTATTTTTTAATTTCATACAAAAAACCTCATTTCATCTAAAAAATTATAGCATGTACCGCTTTACTTAAGAACTTTAATTTACTATAATTTTTTAAAATATTTAGGAGGAAATGGAAAACAACATGGCAAAGTACTACAACGAACCATCACACACATTCAGTGAATATTTACTGATTCCAGGATTTACAGGTGAAGAAAACACACCAGACAATGTCACATTAAAAACACCACTTGTGAAATACAAGAAGGGTGAAGAACCAAGTATTTCTTTAAATATTCCAATGATTTCTGCAGTTATGCAATCTGTCAGTGGAGATAAATTAGGAATCGCTTTAGCGAAAGAAGGTGGCATGTCTTTTATTTTTGGCTCTCAATCCATAGAATCTCAAGCAGCTATGGTTGCACGTGTTAAAAATTATAAAGCTGGATTTGTTGTAAGTGATAGTAACTTGAATGCTGATGCAACATTAAATGATGTTTTAGCGTTAGTTGAACAAACAGGACATTCAACAATGGCAATTACAGATGATGGTACAAGTAGTGGTAAACTACTAGGTATTGTAACTTCTAGAGATTATAGAGTTTCTAGAATGAATGGTAATGAAAAAGTAACTGAATTTATGACACCTAGAGAAAAACTAGTTGTTGGAAATAAAAATACTACATTGTCACAAGCAAATGATTTAATTTGGGATAATAAGTTAAATACATTACCAATTGTAGATGATAATGATCATTTACTTTATATGGTATTCCGTAAGGATTATGATGCACATAAAGAATTCCCGAATGAATTGTTAGATGAAGAAAAGAGACTTATGGTTGGTGCTGGTATCAACTCAAGAGACTATGAACAAAGAATTCCTGCTTTAGTTGAAGCTGGTGTTGATTGCTTAGTTATTGATTCATCTGAAGGATATTCTGTATGGCAAGCTAATACAATTAAATGGGTAAGAGAAAAATATGGCGATTCTGTAAAGATTGGTGCAGGTAACGTCGTAGATGGCGAAGGATTTAGATATCTAGCTGATGCTGGTGCAGATTTCATCAAGATTGGTATTGGTGGCGGATCTATTTGTATCACTCGTGAAACGAAGGGTATTGGTAGAGGCCAGGCAACAGCTGTCATTGATGTAGCTAATGAAAGAGACAAATACTTTGAAGAAACTGGCGTTTATATTCCAATTTGTAGTGATGGTGGTATCGTATATGATTACCATATTACATTAGCTCTCGCTATGGGTGCAGATTTTGTAATGTTAGGAAGATATTTCTCACGTTTTGAAGAAGCACCTGGTCAAAAGTTAGTTGTCAATGGAAACACAGTAAAAGAATATTGGGGCGAAGGTTCTGCACGTGCTCGTAACTGGGGAAGATATGATCTTGGTCAAGGCAAAAAGCTTTCTTTTGAAGAAGGTGTAGATTCCTATGTTCCTTATGCTGGACCATTAAAGGACAACGTCGCTATGACAACATTAAAAATTAAATCAACAATGTGTAACTGTGGTGCATTAACAATCCCAGAATTACAAGATAAAGCAAAACTTACTCTTGTTTCATCCACTTCTATTGTTGAGGGTGGTGCACACGACGTACAAGTTAAACATAACGATTCATCTTATAATCAATAGTAAAAAAAGGATTCAAAGTTCATTTCTTTGAATCCTTTTTCCATGTTTTTATCTTTTGTTTTAATTCTGAAAATACAATATCTTCACCTTTAATCGATATTTCAGTTAATGTTTTCTTTAACAATTCATTTGTTTTGGGATGCATATATAATCCATCATTTCTTGTTAAATAATAATTTAATGCACTTTCTTTTGAATAGTTTTCTTTTTGATAGATCTTACACGCTGCAACTCTATCACAAACCATTTCAACAAAATAATTAAATGGCATTTCTAATGGCTGCCATTGTCCATCAACCATATCATACCAATATTCCCAATGATGCTTATTTCTTCCTTTATGATGCATCCAACCATTTGCATAACCAAATACTTCTTTTTCATACATATAAGGAGACCGCGTTCCTTGAAAATACTTTACAGATTCATGGAATTCACTATAAGTATATTTACTTAGATCGTGTAAGATTCCTTGTTTGTATATACCACATTTAAAACAATTAATCATAACGACAAATCGATGATGATCAATCGTATGTAAATGTTTAATCAGTTTTGAAATATATGGTTGATTGATTGGGTTTTGATTCATGTTAACAATTGTAGAACAACATGGTTTTCTATTCAACTCTATGCAATTTTATAGTAGAATATTAGGCAAGAGGTAAATGATGAATAGAAGTGAATTAAGAGAAAAAGCAATGATTGCGGTATACCAATACATTTTGGTTTCAAGAGATACGAAAGAATTAATTGAAGATGCTTTTGAAACTTCAATCGAGGACATTCCTGCTTATTTTGTGAATGTTGTTCGTACTGCAGTTCAAAATCAACAACGCTATAAAGAATATATCAATCAAGTTATTAAAAAGGGTTGGACTTATGATCGATTAGGTGCAATTGAAAAAGCCATTTTAATCAATGGATGTGCTGAATTTGATTTAAAAGAGGTTGAAGCAGCAGTTATTATTAATGAATCTGTTGAACTCGCCAAAAAATATTGTGATGAAGATACATACAAATTAATTAATAGAATCTTGGATGTTATATGAGTCGTAGAGTAGTTCCAGTTAGCAGGCTTGTTCGCTATATTAAAGAATATATGGACAGTGATCCTGTTTTACATGGGGTCATGATTGAAGGAGAAATATCGAATCTTAGAATTCCGAATTCAGGACATTGGTATTTTTCTTTAAAAGATGAAAAAGCTAGCTTAACTTGTGCAATGTTTGCTTATCAAAATCGTAAAGTTTCTTTTCAACCTAAAAATGGTGATAAAGTAATTTTGATTGGTGATGTAACAGTGTATGAAAGCATGGGAAGCATGCAGATGGTGGCTAGTTCCATGCAACCAAGTGGGATTGGTGAACTTTACTTAAAATTCGAAGAATTAAAAAAGAAATTATTACAAGAAGGTTTATTTGAAGAATCTCATAAAAAAAGTTTACCAAAATATCCGATGGATATTGCTTTAGTGACAGGAAGTAATACAGCCGCAAGAAAAGATGTTTTGATTACATTCCAAAAAAGATGGCCAATTGCGCATATTACAGAATATCCTGCACCAGTTCAAGGAAATGAAGCTTCTAGTAAAATTATTGAAGCACTTCAAAAAGCAGATGAAGGAAATCATGAATTGGTGATTCTTGCTAGAGGTGGTGGTTCTTTAGAAGATCTTTGGTGTTTTAATGATGAGGCATTAAGTCGTTTTATTTATCAAATGCATACACCAATCATTACTGGTATTGGACATGAAACAGATACGACTTTAGTGGATTATGTAAGTGATCTACGTGCAAATACACCAACAGGTGCAGTAGAAGCTGGTACGCCAGATATTCAAGAAGTCTCTGCAAGTTTAGATCAATATCAAATTCGTTTTGTTAACGCAATAAAATCTAGAATTCAAAAAGAAAAGAAAGATTTAAATCATTTTGCATCTTCTTCTGTACTTAAAAATCCATATCAATTTGTACAAGAAAAAACTGTAAAAGTTCAATATTTAAGTGAAAGATTGTTAAAATATCAATATTCTATACAATCAAAAAGAAATCAATTAGATCAATTATTAAATATATTTCATCAACAAATGAATTCTACATCTAGATTGATTCGAAATGAAATCAAAGAACAAAAAACGGAATTGATTGTACAAGTAAATAAAAAATTAAATACGACACGACATACACTTTCAACTAGACAGGATGCTTTATATACTAGCATAGATAAGAATCGAAGTCGTTATCAAAATGACTTACAAAAAATGATTCAATTATTAGATGCTTATTCTCCATTAAAAGTATTATCAAGAGGATATAGTGTTACATATAAAGATGATCATGTGATAAAAGATATTCATGAAGTTGATATCAATGATACATTAAATATTCGTTTAACGAATGGAGTTTTAATTACGAAAGTTGAGGATAAAAAAGATGACAGATAAAAAACAATCTTTTGAAGAATCTATGAATCGATTAGAAACAATTGTTAGAGATTTAGAAAGTAATGAAAAACCATTAGATGAAACAATTGCCTTATTTGAAGAAGGATTAAAACTTGTAAAAAATTGTGATGAAAAATTAAAACAATTTGAAACACAAGTAGATACATTGATGAAAGAAAATGGTGATTCCAGTGATGAGAATTGAAGCAGTATTAAAAGAAAAAATAAATAGTTTTAAGGATTCAAAAGTTCGTGAAGCTATGAAATATTCTTTAATGGCTGGTGGCAAAAGAATACGACCAAATCTTTTATATACAATCGTAAAAGGATATGGAATGGATGAAAGTATAGCAGATGAATTTGCTTGCGCATTAGAAATGATTCATACATATTCTTTAATTCATGATGATTTACCTGCGATGGATAATGATGATCTAAGACGAGGTAGACCAACATGTCATAAACAATTTGATGAAGCAACGGCAATTTTAGCAGGAGATGGGTTATTAACAAGTGCATTTTCTGTTGCATCTTCTTCATCAATTGATTCCAAAAAAGTAGTAAAATGTATACAAGTGCTAGCAGAAATGGCTGGTAGCAATGGGATGATTCTTGGGCAAATCCTTGATATCGAAGAAGGGGAACAATCGAATTGGGATTATGTCAAAGAAGTACATCGTTATAAAACAGGTTGCTTATTGAGTGCACCTTTAATGATTGGTGCTATTTTAGCAGATCAATCACAAACAATCATTGAACAATGGCATTCTATTGGAATTGCATTGGGTTTAGCATTTCAAATTCAAGATGACATTTTAGATGTTGAATTAACAAGTGAAGAATTTGGGAAAAGTAATTCTGATGAAAGAAATGATAAAAAGACAAGTGTTAGTTTACTTGGTATGAAAAATTCAATTTCAATGATGAATGATTTATATGCACAAGTAAAACAAGATGTTTTACAAATGGATGATTTTCAAGCGGAAGAATTAATTAAATTAATTGAAAATATTGAAAAACGCCGTAAATAGATGGAGGGCAGATATGGATTTAAATGACATTCAAAATCCTAAATTTCTAAAATCTATGAATATTGAAGAGATGGAAAACTTAAGTTCAGACATCCGTGATTTTTTAATTCATTCGATTTCTAAAACTGGTGGCCATCTTGCAAGCAATCTTGGGGTAGTTGAGTTAACGATTGCTTTACATTATGTTTTTGATGCTCCAAAAGACAAGATCTTTTTTGATGTAGGACATCAATGTTATACACATAAAATTTTAACTGGAAGAGCTTGTCAATTTTCTACGCTACGTCAATATCAAGGGCTAAGTGGATTCCAAAAAAGAAAAGAAAGTGAATATGATTGTTGGGAAGCAGGACATAGTTCTACTTCTTTAAGTGCAGCTTTAGGTATGGCAATTGCTAGAGATCTTGATCATGAATCATTTTCAGTGGTTCCTGTTATTGGAGATGGTGCTTTGAGTTCTGGTATGTCTATGGAAGCATTAAATGAAATAGGCAGTGAAAACAGAAATATGGTTATTGTTTTTAATGACAACAATATGTCAATTTCTAAAAATGTTGGTGCATTAACATCTGCATTTTCACGTTTACGCGCTTCAAGTACCTATCAAAACGTCAAAAAGAATATGAAAAAATCTTTGCGTACAAGTGATTTTGGAGAACAAATATATCTAGGTTTAAAAAATATCCGTGATGCTTTAAAAAAACAAATTGTTAAAAAAGGAATTTTTGGAGAATTTAATTTGGATTATATTGGTCCGGTAGATGGGCATAATATTCATGATCTCATACAAGTCTTTGAAGCTGTTAAAGGGCATGATGGACCTATTGTTGTACATGTCATAACAAAAAAAGGTAAAGGATACGAGCCATGCGAAAATGATAGGGAAGGCAGATGGCACGGTGTTGGACCTTTTAATGTAGAAACAGGTCTTCCATTACATCACGCTCCAGTGAATCAATCTTTATATTCTTTTATCGCTAGTGAAAAAGTACGTCAATTAGCAGAAAAAAATCAAGATATCGTTGCACTTACACCAGCGATGATGAATGGTTCTTCTTTATCAAAATTCTTTGCGGAATTTCCAGATCGTTCTTTTGATACAGGTATTGCCGAAGAACACGCTGCTACTTTTTCAGCAGGTCTAGCAATTCAAGGAAAACGACCATACCTTTGTATTTATTCTTCTTTCTTACAAAGAGCATATGATCAAATCATTCATGATATCGCTAGAATGGATCTTCCAGTAGTCATTGGAGTGGATCATGTGGGCTTAGTTGGTGGTGATGGTGAAACACATCATGGTATTTATGATGTTGGATTATTAACAGGCATCCCAAATATGATCGTAGCACAAGGAAAAGATGCAGAAGAATTAGAAAACTTGATTTATACTGCATTTTTACAGAAACATCCATTCGCATTTCGTTTTCCAAAAGGTTATGTAAAAAATGCAAATACACATGAAGATCAATTGATTCCAATTGGTACATGGGAAGTATTAAACGATAAACCTGATAATCACGTTTGTATTTTTACATATGGTGATTTTGTTTTGAAATTATTAGATAAAGTTAATATAAATGAATTACCTGTAACAATAGTAAATTGCAGATATTTGAAACCAATGGATGAAACTGTTCTTTCAAATATCACACAACGAAATATGAAATTCATATGTTATGAAACAGATGCTTTAGAGCATGGTTTAGGCAGCATGATCTTAGAATGGTGTAATGATCATGATATATCCATTTCTTTAAAGAGATTTGGAATTCCAGATGATTATATTGAGCAAGGTTCAGAACGTTTGCTCAGAAAGGATTTAGGGATAGATTTAAATACAGTTATGGATTGTATTCAATCTTATCTTGAAGAATAAAACTTATGTTAAAACATCTTTATATTCAAAACTTCATTTTAATTGATGAAATTAATCTAGATTTTGAAGAAGGCTTTAGTGCTTTTACAGGAGAAACAGGTGCTGGTAAATCTATTTTATTAGACGCTATCAGTACTCTTTCGTTTTCTCGTGCTTCTGCTTCTTTGATATCTAAAGGAAAAGATAAAGCAATCATTGAAGCTACGTTTGATATTTCAACAGATTCCCATGCTTGTGCAGTTATGGAAGAAAGTGGTTTTGATATACAAGATGAAACAACTTTTACGCGTGAAATTCATGCGAATGGTAAAAGTGTTACACGTATTGATCATAGAGTTGTTACATCTTCTTTAATGAAAGATGTTTTAAAATATCAAATTGATATTCATGGACAAAGAGATAATGCATATCTATTGAATACTGCTACACATATTCATTTATTAGATGAATATTTAAATGACAAAGAATTATTAAAACAAGTTGAAAAATATTATCAAAAATACGATTCATTATGTAAAGAAAAAGAATCTGCATTAAAAGATACATATAATGAAAGTGATGCTGAATTTTTTTCTTATCAGATTCAAGAGATTGAAAGTGCACATCTAAAACTCGGAGAAGATGAAGAGCTTGAAGAAAAAGAAAAAAACTATAAATTAATGAAAGATATGCTTGATAAGTTGAATGCAATTTTTCATTTGTATGATGAAGAGGTGTCTGGAAATTTATATGATTTGAATAAATTGGTTTCTTCTTTAAAAAACAATGAACAAATCGATAACATTCAAGCAACAATTAATGATTCCTATTATTCCATTAATGATGCGATGGAACAATTACATCGTATTTTAGATGATATGGATATGAGCGAAGATGATGTTAATGCGATGGAAGAAAGAATTTTTGAAATTCAAAAATTAAAAAGAAAATATGGAAGAACGATTTCTGATATCTTTGCGAAAAAGGAAGATTTGCAAAAACAAATTGAAAGAATTACACATAAACAAGAATATTTAAATGAAATTGATGTTAAGATCAACAATGCTTTTGATCAATATCAAGCAGTTGCATCGCAATTATCAAATGTTCGAAAAGAAGGATCTCACAAATTGGATGAAGAAATTCAAGAACATTTAAAAGATTTAATGTTACCAAATGCAACATTTTATACATCGATTCAAGATAGTGCTCCTTCAATACTTGGTACAGATCATGTTGAATTTTTGATTCGTATGAATCAAGGCGAAGATTTAAAACCATTAAATAAAACAGCTTCTGGTGGTGAATTATCTAGATTAATGCTAGGACTTAAAATTATTTTCACACATCTACAAGGTATCCAAACTGTTATTTTTGATGAAATTGATACAGGTGTTTCTGGGCCTGTTGCTAGTAGTATTGGAAAGAAAATGAAGTTATTATCTGAAAATACACAAGTCTTTTCAGTTACGCATTTAGCACAAGTTGTGGCATGTAGTGATCATCATTATTTTGTTAGTAAAACAGATGAAAATGGTAGTACACATTCTTCTGTGAAATTATTAAATCAAAAAGAAAGTATTGAACAACTTGCGATAATTGCTTCAGGTGAAATCACAAAAGCTTCTTTATCTGCTGCTAAAGAATTGTATAAAAGGAATCATGAATCATGAGCAAAGTTTATTTTCATGTTGATTTAAATGCATTTTTTGTTTCATGTGAAGAATTATTAGATCCTTCTTTAAAGGATAAACCTGTCGTTGTGAGTGGGAATACTCGTAGAAGTGTTGTTTCTACAGCTTCTTATAGTGCAAGAAAATATGGCATTCATAGTGCAATGCCAATTCAACAAGCTTTGCAATTATGTAAAGAATTGGTCATTGTTAACGGACATTATTCTTATTATTCTGAATTATCAAAACAATTCATGAATATCATTTATAGTTATACAAATTTGGTTGAACAAGCATCGATTGATGAATGTTACGCTGATATGACAGAAGTCATTAAAAAATATCCAAAACCTTTGGATTTAGCGTTTGAACTACAAAGACGCGTTTTAGAAGAAGTTGGATTAAGATGCTCTATTGGAGTGGCACCTAATATGTTCTTGGCAAAAATGGCAAGTGATATGAAAAAGCCAATGGGAATTACTGTTCTTAGAATTCGAGATGTTCCTGAAAAAATGTGGCCTTTACCAATTTCAGAAATGCGTGGAGTAGGAAAAAGAACTGTAAATATCATGGAAGATTTAGATATTCATACAATTCGTGATTTAGCTACTTATAAAGATATTGAACGATTAAGGCCAATTTTCGGTAAAAATACGGAAGCAATGATACGCAGAGCAAATGGTTATGATGAACGTACGTTGATTACTGAATTTGATTCAAAGAGTATGGGTGTCTCTGAAACGCTACTAGAAGATGTAACGGATTATGATGAATTAAAAGGGTTGATTCGTTCTTTATGCAGAAAGCTATCCAAACGTTTAAAAGAAAGTCATAAAGCAGGATATCATGTATCAATGAGAATTTGTTATTATGATTTTAGAAATGCTAATAAAAGTAAGAAATTATCAAAACCAATTTGGAAAAGTGATGATTTATTTGTGCAAGCAATGTCATTGTTTGATGAATCTTTTGAAGAAGAGGAAGCTGTAAGATTGATTGGCATCTCTGTATCAGATTTTGAAGAGGAAGAAATATTAGCGAAACAATATAGCTTATTTGATGAATCACAAGAAGAAAATATTAATGAGATATTACAAGATCTAAATCAACAATTAGGCAGTAAAAGTTTTGTGCGAGCGTCTAGCTTATTAGAAAAATAAAATTTATGTTGAAATATAGAAAAATTAGAAAAAGCGATAATTCTGTACTTGCACAGATTATTCGAACAAATTTAGAAAAAGTACATTTAAACATTCCTGGGACTGTTTACTTTGATTCACAATTAGATTCCTTAAGTGAATTTTATGAAGAAAAAACACATAAAAGATGTTATTTTGTAGCCCTCAATGATAAAGATGAAGTTGTTGGAGGAGTTGGCGTTGCTGAATTTGATGGAATCAAAGATTGCGCAGAATTACAAAAACTATATTTTGATGATTCAATAAAAGGTAAAGGTTATAGTAAAGAATTGATTTCTATAGTAGAACGATGGGCGAAAGAAGCAGGATTTCAAAAGCTATATTTAGAAACACATCACAATTTATCTGTTGCGATTCATTTATATCAAAAACTTGGTTTTTCAGAAATCGAAAAACCTGATTGTGTTGTTCGTCAACAACCCACCACTTAGAAATCTAAGGACTTCTTGAAGTGGGGGCTTGTAAAAGCCTTTGTTGACTAGCCT
>CAVLCI010000003.1:0-64221 GCA_963661415.1 Bifidobacteriaceae bacterium
TTCATGCGAATAAGGCATTACCGGATTTCTATGGTTGTGCTAGAATAGTTGCAGAGGTATTTATCCATGAGTGAAACAATTTATGTAACTGGACATAGACATCCGGATTCTGATGCGATATGTGCAGCAATTACGTATAGTGATTTTTTAAATCGTACAGGTCATTCTGCAATTGCTTGTAGACAAGGTCCTTTAAACGAAGAAACAAAATTTATTTTGAAAAAATTTGGGTTAGAAAATCCGTTATTAAAGACAGATGCAAGAGCTAGAATTTGTGATATTGAAATTGATGAACCAACTGTCATTCAAAAAACAGAAACAGTACATCATGCATGGCATGTAATGTTACAAACACAAAATCGATCATTAGCAGTTTGTGATGAAAATGGAAATCTATGTGGTATTTGTTCTACAAGTAATTTATCAAGTGTTAGAATTCATCCTGAAAGAGATCTTGTGAGTTTGATGGCTACTGCGACGCTTGATAATATTGCCAAAACGGTTGGTGGACAAATCATCTGTCGTCCTGATGAATTTTCAACCAATGGCGTTGTTCATGTCATTACATTAGAAGAACATGAAATGGAAGTCTATGCATTAAAAGATGGAATTTCAATTCTTTCGAGTGGTATTGATAAACAAATGAATGTCATTCAAAGAGGGTGCAAGTGTTTGGTAATTACATGTGGTGTTAAAGCAGATTCTAGTGTAATTGCTTTAGCGAAAGAACATCAATGTGCAATTATTGAAACAATCAATGACACAATGAATACAGCACGTGTTATTACAGAAAGTTATAGTCTTGAACAAATCATGCGTGGTGAAGTCATTACGTTTAATGAGAATGAATATGTAGAAGACGTGGCAATGAAAATGAATAACTCACGTGTTCGTTCTTATCCAGTATTGAATGATGAAGGGAAGATTGTTGGTGCGATTTCTAGATATCATACAAGAAATTATAAGAAATTAAAGGTAGCACTTGTGGACCATAGTGCAGTGAATCAAACATTCCAAAATATTGATATGGCAGAAATTATCGCAATTGTTGATCACCATCATATTGGTGATATTCAAACGCAAATGCCAATTGAATATAGAAATCATCGATGTGGAAGTACATGTACGATCATAGCGAAAATGTATCGAGAAAATAATTTGGTTCCAAGTAAAGTGATGAGTGGCTTGTTACTATCTGCTATTTTATCAGATACTTTGAATTTTAAATCCGCAACAACAAAACCAGAAGATATTGAAACTGTTAATTACTTGGCTAAGATTGCGGAAATTGATGATGTAGATGAGTATGCTAGAGAAATGTTAGGTGCATCTGTATCCTTGATTGATGCAACACCACATGATATTTTGACACGTGACTTAAAGAATTATGAAATTGGAAAATATCATTTTGCGATTGGTCAAACAAACTATTCTAGATTGGACGAAGTGCAGAAGATTCTTCCTCAATTCTTAGAAAATATGGAACGTGAACAAGCAGAAAATAAATTGGATATTCTAGTTATGTTATTTACAGATGTAATGGGGAATGGTTCCATGTTCTACTATTATGGACCGCTTGCTCATGTGGTAGCGGATGTTATTGAAACAACATTTGATGAGCATTCTGGATTTGATTCAAAGATCATTTCAAGAAAACAACAATTGATGCCAAAATTATCTGAAGTTTTGACAAATTTATAATGCAGATCTTAGGGTCTGCATTTTTATGTTAGAATATTGATATTATGATTGATATTTGTTTATTAGGTACAGGAGGGACTGTTCCATTACCATATCGTTGGTTAACAAGTTTATTGGTGCGTTGGAATGGACATGAATTATTAGTGGATTGTGGAGAAGGTACACAAATTGCATTGAATGAACAAACCATTTCTTGTAAGCATATTGATGCGATATTGTTGACGCATTTTCATGCTGATCATACAGCTGGTCTACCTGGACTATTATTATCGATGGCCAAAGCAGATCGTACAGAACCAATTACGATCTATGGTCCAAAAGGTTTGAGAGAAATTCTACAAGGTGTACAAATGATTGCTCGATTTGTACCTTTTGAAGTGAATTATGTTGAGTTTTTAGAAAAAGAAAATACATTTGAAATTGATGGATTACAAATTACTTCTTTTTTTGTAAGACATTCTGTACCATGTTATAGCTATGATTTTAAGTACGCAAGAAATCCAAAATTTGATCGTACAAAAGCTGAAATAAATCAAGTTCCAATGAAAGCTTGGGGAACTTTACAAAAGAATCAATCCATTACGATCGATGAGATTACTTATACACCAGATATGGTCTTAGGAGAAGAAAGAAAAGGTATCCATTTTGTATATTCTACAGATACACGTCCAACTGAACTCATTGAAAAATACATACAAGATGCCGATCTTTATATTGGAGAAGGTATGTATGGTGATCTAGAAAAGCTAGATAAAGCGAAGTTAAATCGTCATAGTATGATGCAAGAAACTGCGACCATTGCGAAAAAATGTAATGTCAAACAATTATGGTTCACACATTATTCACCTAGTGTGCATGATCCAGATCAATACCAAGAAGAAGTTTGTGCGATTTTTGAAAATGCAATCATTTCTAAAGATGGCCAAAGAACAGATCTATCTTTTACAGATGAGGATTAGTTATGTTTGATATTATCATTAATCCAGCAGGAGCTTCAGGAAAAACAAAGAAAAAATGGCGCAAAGAAATAGAACCATTATTCAAAGAAGCAAATGTAAAATATCAAGTTTATTATTCTTCTTTAGAATATGATATTTCTAATATCATATATGATTTAACTTCTACAAATGAAGAAAGGAATATTGTTATCATTGGTGGAGATGGTTCTTTAAATCTAGCAGTAAATGGGATTCAAAATTTTAAACAAACAAGAATTGGATTGATTCCGTGTGGATCTGGGAATGATTTTGCGTTAGGATTAGGGATTTCCAAAAACATCCAACAAAGTATAAAACAAATCTTAAAGTGTGAAGTTAAAAGAAAGATTGATGTTGGAGAAGTTATCTACTTTGATCGATATGAAGAATTATATACAGAAGAAAAGCAGAGCGATGGTTATGTACATCGTCGTTTTATGATTTCTTCGGGTATTGGTTTTGACGCACACATTTGTCAAAGGGCACAAATTTCTTCTATGAAGAAAGCTTTGAATAAGATTCATTTAGGAAAATTAGTATATTTATTGATTGCCATTCAAATCATTTTTTCTACAAAACGTATTCCAACAAAAATAACGATTGATCAAAATATAAATAACTATTCAGAATTGTTATTTGCGGTAGGTATGAATACAAAGTATGAAGGGGGAGGTTTTCAATTCTGTCCACATGCAAGTGAAAAGGATCATCAATTAGATCTCTGTGTTGGAAATC
Organism: Bifidobacteriaceae bacterium; assembly: GCA_963661415.1. Lineage (GTDB taxonomy): Bacteria > Bacillota_I > Bacilli_A > Erysipelotrichales > Erysipelotrichaceae > Bulleidia. Next base: position 3,414 of record CAVLCI010000003.1, read on the forward strand.
AATTAAGTCAATTTGATTTTTTCCGTATTTTTCCATATGCATATTCTGGTTCTCATTTGAAGTTTGAAGGTGTGTATGAAAATCGTGCGTCTATGATAGAAATTGAAAGTGAACAACCAATGTGGGTACATACAGATGGGGAAGTCGCATGTAAATCAAAACATATAAAGATGCAACTATTAAAAGAATCATTATTGATGTTGAATTAAAGATTTCGAATGATGGTGTATACTATAGCAATAATAGAACAAAATACATAAAGAATGATTTGATGTCTTTTTAGATATTGCGTAATTCTTTTATTTTGATAGGTACATACAAGAAAACAGATACAAAATAAGAGTGGTAAAAATAAAGCATTATACGCAATACATTGTTTGATATTTCCTTGTAAGAAACTAATACATGCACGACTCATTCCACAAGTAGGACATAGAATATGAAAGAAATGACGAAAAGGGCATATGTTGATTCCTAAGATATATAGAATCATAGATATGCCAAAAAGAAGTATGAAGTCAATAAATAGAGATTTTGTATGCATTAGATTACCATGGAAATTGCGGTTAAATTCTTTTCTTTTGTACGTTTCATAATTGTGAACCAATCAATGATCGTTAAAATACCACAACATCCGCCAGTAAATAATTTCAATAGACCCATGCCAATATCACCTAATAAGAAACGATCTACACCTAGTCCACCTACAAAGATAGAAACCAATAACATAAGCGTAGGATCTTTGAGTTCTACTGCCTGCAAAGAGATGAATACATTTTCATCACAGTTTTCTAAACTTTGACGAAGCATTGGAATAACAGCTGTATCAAAATATTTTGCGTTTGCGATCAAATACATATCGACGGATTGTTTGTCCATAATAAAGTCCTCTTTTCGAAAAGATTATATCTTTCAAAAAGGATCCAGGCAACAAAAAAAGGACTTATGTCCTTTGAAACGTGTGCTCGACGGAGTTCGAATCCGCAACCTTCGGCTTCGGAGGCCAACACTCTATCCAGTTGAGCTACGAGCACAAAACATAACTATTTTACATGTTGTGCTATAATTTTTCCATGTTAAAAAAGATAGAAAATATAAAACTGATTGTTGTGGATGTGGATAATACGATTATTCCAGCAGGTGAACAATGTATTTCAAAACGTTTGAAAGATGATTTTCATAAGGCGATGGATCAAGGTATCAAAGTGATGATAAATACAGGAAGACATTATACGTTTTTACAACCTTCTTTATTTGATGATTTACCAATGGAATATATTGGTACGATCAATGGTGCTTGTGTTACAGATCGTTTTGGAAATACGATTGAAAAACATCCAATGAAGAAAGAACATATGGACGCAATCACTAATATTTGTATCCAAAATGATATTGGGTTGGGTTTTAAATTTGAAGACCGTATTGTGACATACGCAAATCATCAAAAGTTTATGGATGGTTATGTACAAAAAGGTGCACCATGGGAAAAGAGTGTGATTGATGATACAGAAAAAAGAGAACATCATTTACAACATGGTCATCCATTAGGTACTTTTTTGATTGGAGATGAATCGATTGTGGAAGCATTTTCGAATTCAATCCCTGATTTACAATTTGCATGGTCATTTCGAAATGGTTATGATGTTTTTCTGAAGGATATCAATAAAGCGACTTCTGTTGAATGTGTATTAAAAAAATACCAAATGACTTGGGATAATGTAATTGCTTTTGGAGATGCTGGCAATGATATTGCGTTTGTAAAAAAAGCAGCTATTGGTGTTGCCTTAGGAAATGCAAAAGATGACTTAAAAAGATACGCAGATATAATTGCGGATGATTGTAAAGATGATGGTGTCGCAAAGACTTTAGAAAGTCTTGGAATCATTTAAGTTGACAAGTGAAAATAAAAGTTTTACTGTAATACCAGTTAAAAGTACTAAAGAAAGGAATGAGAGCATGATGAAAAAGTTTATGATGAATGTATGTTGTTGCTGTAAAAAGAGTGCTCTCGGACTATTCTGTTAGAGTTGTTTTCAGCAACATCATTAAAAGTACAGAAATGATTGACCGGGAGTTTTAAAAAACTTTCGGTTTTTTTGTTAGTACTTTTAACGAAATCATAAGGAGAATAGAAAAATGTCAAATATTAAAACAAACGTTACAGAATTAATTGGAAACACACCATTATTAGAACTTACACATATTGAAAAGAAATATGATTTGAAGGCAAAAGTATTAGCGAAACTAGAATATTTTAACGCAACAGGTTCTGTGAAAGATAGAGTTGCCAAGGCAATGATTGAAGATGCAGAAGAAAAGGGAATCTTAAAAGAAGGTTCTGTCATCATTGAACCTACAAGTGGTAATACAGGAATTGGTCTAGCTTCTGTTGGTACAAGTAAAGGATATCGTGTCATCATTGTTATGCCTGAAACAATGTCTATTGAAAGAAGAAAGTTGATGAAGGCATATGGCGCAGAACTTGTACTATCTGATGGAAAGAAGGGTATGAAAGGTGCAATTGAAAAGGCAAATGAAATTGCACAGGAAACAGAAGGTGCTTGGATTGCTGGACAATTTGATAATCCTGCAAACTGGAAAGCGCACTATACAACAACAGGTAAAGAAATCTATGAAGATACAGATGGAAAGGTTGATTATTTTGTTGCTGGTGTAGGAACTGGTGGTACGATTACAGGTGTAGGAAAATATTTGAAAGAAAAGAATTCTGCAGTGAAAGTGATTGCGGTTGAACCAGATTCTTCTGCAGTATTATCTGGAGAGCCATCAGGTGCACATAAGATTCAAGGAATTGGTGCAGGATTTGTTCCAAAAGTATTAGATACAACGATCTATGATGAAATTGTTAGAGTAACAAATGAGGATGCATTTGCGACAGGTAAGATCATTGGACACGAAGAAGGGGTATTAACAGGTATTTCTAGTGGTGCTGCATTACATGCGGCAATCGCTTTAGCACAAAAAGATGAAAATCAAGGAAAGACAATTGTTGTACTATTACCAGATAGTGGTGATAGATATTTATCAACAGATTTATTTGGAGAATGAGAATGGGAAATCATCTAAGTATTATTAATCAACTAAATGAAATTGGGCTTGTAGAAGATATTGAAGGAAATTTACCGGATAGAAGAAGAATTATTTTAATCATTAAATTGATACAAGTTGTTTTGTTTCCAATGTATTATCAATATGAAGAGTTGGATCAAAATGAAGCATTTCTAAAATTAATAGATGTATTAAAACAAGAAATCAAAGCTTCTTTATTGAATGTTAAAAATGATAAAGAAGTAGAAGATATCACAAATGCTTTTTTAGATAAATTAGTATCTATTAAAAGAATGTTATTAACTGATATTCAAGCAATTTATGATGGAGATCCTGCTGCGAAAACAAAAGCAGAAGTCATTCTTTGTTATCCAGGGTTTTACGCTATTATGATTTATCGAATTGCACATGTCTTACATGAATTATCCGTATCTTTTATGCCTCGAATCATGACAGAATATGCACATGAAAAAACAGGCATTGATATTAATCCTGGTGCAACGATTGGAGAATATTTCTGCATAGATCATGGAACAGGTATTGTTATTGGAGAAACTGCAATCATTGGAAATCATGTAAAGCTTTATCAAGGCGTAACAATTGGTGCGAAAAGCTTTGATTTAGATGAAAATGGAAATCCTAAAAAGAGCGGAAAACGTCATCCTAATATTGGTAATCATGTCATTATTTATGCCAATGCGACAATATTGGGTGGAGATACAAACATAGGAGATGATTGTATCATTGGTGGTAATACTTGGATCGTTCATTCTTTACCACAAGGAACAAAATATACAAAAAAAGAAGAGTCCTTATGAAACTCTTCATTGATAATCTTGACCATCTTCTGGTTGATTTTTAAAGTAATAGATGATGAATGGCACAGATATGATAACGGCTATGATTTCCGATATCGACTGTGCTTTTTCTAATCCACTTAATCCAAACAATAGATTCATGATCACAATTGTTGGAATCAAGGATAGACCAGATCTTAATGCCGCAAGGAAAGATGCGACTTTTGTTCTACCAATGGATTGAAATAACATATTTCCATACATCGTAACTGGCATTAGAACCAATGATATAGAATACCATCTTAGTGTACGTGAACCAATCGCGATAACTTCAGCATCATCTCTAAATAAGGCAACTAACGTTTCAGCATTGAAGTAAGCAATCAATGCTGAAGTGAGCATTAATGCGGTACCTAATTCCATCGCAAAGATAAAACCTGCTTTAACACGACTATAAAATTTAGCACCGAAATTAAATGCAGAGACAGGTTGGAAGCCTTGTCCAACACCAATCGCAACACAGAATAAGAAGTTGACTACACGATTGACAATGGATATTGCGGCTACTGCAGCATCTCCATAAATTGCGGCAGTTCCATTGAGAACCATTGTAGAGATGGAATTCAATCCTTGTCTAAATAGAGAAGGTAATCCAGTCGCAATAATATCTTGATAAATATATAGTTTTCTACCAAAATCTTGAATCTTAAATGAAGATTGTGTTTGATGACGTAAATATGGAATCATCAATACAAACATTGAGATATATTGAGAAATCGCAGTCGATAGACCAGCACCTCCAATTCCCATATGGAAGATATTAATGAAAACATAATCTCCAAAAATATTTAAAATACCACCTAATGTTAAACCAATCATCGCAAAGAATGCTTTTCCTTCATAACGAAGAATGTTATTCATAACACAACTTGAAGTTAAAGCAGGACCTGCGATTAAGATATACATCGCATAATCTCTAGCGTAAGGTAAGATCGTTTCTGTACTTCCTAATAGTCTCATGAAAGGATCCATAAATAGAAATCCAAAAATCATGATGATCGTTCCTACAAAAATAGAACACCAGAAGGATGTAGAAGCGTAGATCTTAGCGGATTTTACATCGTGATTTCCAAGTTTTCTAGCGATGTTAGCACCGGCTCCATGTCCAAACATAAATCCAAAAGCTTGTAAGATAGACATTAATCCAAATACGATGCCAGTCGCACCAGAAGCACTTGTTCCAATCGTTCCTACAAAGTAGGTGTCTGCCATGTTATAAATATTTGTAACCAACATGGATACGACAGTTGGTAATCCAAGTGATAAGATGAGTTTTGACACAGGTGTTTGTGTCATTTTAATGTATTGTTGATTTGCTTGTTCTTTATTTACCATGGAACCATTATATTTCTTTTCTGAAAAAAATAAAGTTATTTTCAAAATATGAAAAAGACACACTTTGAAGTGTGCCTTTATAGTAATTAGAGTTCTTCTCCGTTTGTTTCAATAACGTGTTTATACCAATCAAATGATTTTTTCTTACTTCTAGATAAATCACCTTCACCAGCGTTATTTTTATTAACATAGATAAATCCATAACGCTTATCCATTTCACCAGAGGAAGCAGATACAATATCAATTGGTGCCCACATTTGATAACCAAGTAGATCAACACCATCTTCATTCACAGCATCTCTCATCGCAGAAATGTGATTTCTGAGATATTCAATACGATAATCATCGTTGACTGTTCCATCTTCTTCTTTCTTATCGTATGCACCTAATCCATTTTCAACAATCATCATTGGTAAATGATAACGATCTGTGAAGTAGTTCAAAGAATAACGTAGTCCAAGTGGATCGATTGGCCATCCCCAATCAGATACTGCTAAGTATGGATTCTTAACAACATCACTTGGTGCAGTGTCCTTCATAGCGAAGTTTCCTTCATAGAAATCATAGTGGTCATTTCCTTCATGCCATGCTGTTGTCATAGACATGTAGTAAGAGAATGCAGCGTAATCTACTTTACCTTTCTTGATTTCTTCTCTTTCTTCATCGCTTAAATCAATTGTATAACCTTTTCTTTCCCAATATTTTTCTAAGTAACCTGGAATGATACCTGTGCATTGTACATCTGCGAACCAATATTTTCTGTGGTTAGCAGCAGTGAATTCCATCATATCTTTTGGATTACATGTTGCTGGATATACTGGTACAAAACCAATCATACATCCAATCATATTATTTGGATCGATTTCATGACCAATCTGAACGGCTTTTGCGGAAGCTATTAATTCATTAATGCCTGATTGATACATCATATATTGATTATCAGGATTATCATTTGTAGTTAATACAGCACCTTCTTGTAATAGATTGTGTGCATTTTCATTTGCGGCTTGGTTATTGATTTCGTTGAATGTCATCCAATATTTAACTTTGCCTTTATATCTTTCAAAGCAAGTCTTAGAGAATGTTACAAAGAAATCAATACATCTCTTATCCATAAAACCATTATATTCTTTCGCTAGATGATATGGCATTTCAAAGTGTTGTAATGTAATGACTGGTTCAATTCCATAATGATGCATTGTATCAAACATATCATCATAGAACTTTAAACCTTCTTCATTTGGTTCAGCGTCATCTCCATTTGGATAGATTCTACTCCATGCAATAGAAGTACGGAATGCTTTGAATCCCATCTGTGCAAATAAAGCGATATCTTCTTTGTAATGATGATAGAAATCAATAGCTTCGTGGTTTGGATAATTTTCTCCTTCGATTACTCCATCTGTAATACGACGTGGAATACCATTTCCACCAGCTGTCATGACATCTGCGATAGATGGTCCTTTACCACCTTGATCCCAGCCTCCTTCTAATTGATGGGCAGCAACTGCACCGCCCCATAAAAAATCTTTACGAAAACCCATTTATGTTTTCCTCCTTGATGATATTATTTTATCATGTGTATTTTGAAAGGGGTATGATTATGTCTATGAATATTAGGAAGTATATTGAAAATTATGTTCCATTCAACGAACAAGAAGCAAACGATCAAAAAGAAATATTAAAATGGATCGATACAGGATTCGATTTATGGACAAGAGAAAATGGAATGGCTCATTTCACTGCTTCTGCTTGGGCAACAGATTCATCTAAAACGAAAGTATTAATGGCATATCATAATATTTATCAATCATGGAGCTGGTTAGGTGGACATAATGATGGTAATCAAGATTTTTTACATGTTGCGATCAAAGAAGTACAAGAAGAAAGTGGCGTTAAACATGTGCATCCTTTAAGTGATGATATTTTCTCAATGGAAATCTTAACCGTTGATGGACATCAAAAAAGAGGGGTGTATGTTCCTTCGCATTTACATTTAAATATTACATATTTATTAGAAGTAGATATCCATGATCCTGTATTTGTCAAACAAGACGAAAATAGTGCAGTTGGTTGGTTTGATTTGGATGAAGCAATTGAAAAATGTAGTGAACCATGGATGATAGAACATGTTTATAAAAAATTGAATCAAAAATTAAAAATGGTCTCAAATCAATGAGACCATAGTTTTATTTTACAAATACTTCTTTTTTTAAACGATCGAATGCTTCTTGCACTCTAGATAGAGGTAAAGCTAGATTGATACGGATTGAATATTTGCCATGGAAAGGTCTTCCGTCTTGCCAATAGACGCCAACTTCCCAACCTTTATGAATGAGAGTATCCATATCAATATCATGTTTTTTACAATATGCTTCACAATCCAAGAACAACATATATGTTCCTTCAGGTTTTGATAGCGCAACACCTTCAAAGTTTTCTTTAATGAAGTTATATGCATAATCAACATTCTTTGTTAATGTAGCACACAATTCATCTGTCCATTCATAACCTTCAGGTTTATATGCACCAATGAGTGCATACATTGATAGAACATTCATAGAATTGTAATGAGATAAAGAAGATTCTTTTTCAATTCTCTCTCTTAACCAATCATTGTAGATAATATGATAAGAACCAATTAGACCAGCTAGATTGAATGTTTTACTTGGGGCATACATTGCGGCTGTATGTGTTCTAGCGTATTCATTTACACTTTGTGTAGGTGTATGTTTATGACCATCTAAAATAATATCAGACCAGATTTCATCTGAGATGATCCAAACATTATGTTTTTCAAAAATTTCAACAGCTTTTTTTAATTCTTCTTTTTCCCAAACTCTTCCACATGGATTATATGGATTACATACAATAGCGACATGAATATGATTTTCTACGATTTTCTTTTCCATATCTTCATAATCCATTCTCCATACATCGTTTTCATCTTTTTTCAGAGGAGAAAGAACCATGTTGTATCCATTATTTTCTAAAGCGTGTGTAAAACCAATATATGTTGGAGAATTTAAAAGAACATTATCTCCTTTAGAAGCTAATACATTCACGGCAGAAATAACACCACCTAAAACACCATTTTCATATCCAATGTGCTTTGCTTCTAAACCAGTTACGCCATTTCTTGTTTCATGCCATTTGATAATGCTATCAAAGTATTCATCTCTAGGTTGAAAATAACCAAATGAAGGATGGTTTGTTCTTTCGATGATAGCTTCTGTAATAGTAGGGCAAACAGGGAAATTCATATCTGCAACCCACATAGGAATTACATCATATCCTTCTTTACGCTTAACTGCAGCGTATTGACCAACTTCATTTGTTGGTAGATCTACCGCAATAGCGTCTTTTCCTACACGATCTAGAATTGATTCAAAATCATATTTCATATCTAACTCCTCCTAAATTTTGAATGTAATCATTATATTAGAAATTTAATGCATGGAAACTATTGAATATCAAAAATTGAATAATCTTTTTCGTATTTTTCTGAAATTTTATGTTTTTTTTCAGAAATTGGATCTTTAAAAGAAATTTTTTGAGCCCATAGTCCCATATTTTTGAAGTCTTTTGAATATTTTCCATAAATTGGATCATTGACAATTGGTAATCCAATAGAAGAAAGATGAACACGTATTTGATGTGTTCTTCCTGTATCTAAAATACAACGAATTAAATTGTATTCTTTATATTTTTGAAGTACTTCACAATGTGTTAAAGAATTTTTTCCTGTTTTAGAGATGCGATATTGATTGGAATGGTGACGATCTTTACCAATTGGTTGATTAATAGAAAACTTTTCTCCAACTTTTCGATTTCCATAAACAATTGCGAGATATTCACGGTGAATCTTTTTTTGTTCCATACAATCATCTAACCATGGTTGAAAAAATGGAAGCAAAGAATATAGGACAATACCTGATGTATCTTTATCTAAACGATGTAATGGTCGAACTGTCGTATGCATATCATGATCAAGCAAATAACGTGCAACTTTAGCGTTTAAGCAATGCGTATCATTTTCTTCTCCATGAATGATGATACCTGCTTCTTTATGTACAACAAGAATAAAAGGATCTTGATAGAGAACAGTGCATGCATCATTTGATGGTATCCAATCAACTTCACTTTTTTTCAGGAATAACGTGATGGATTGATTCTTGATTGGATCATGAATGTTTTTGACTGGTTGATTATTTAATAGAAGTTCTTTGTTTTGTATCAAAAGATATTTATTCTTTTTTGATTGTTTGTAGTAATCTAAAAAATCTTCTATTGTTTGAAATTTTTTTGTGTCATAAATGACAATTTTTTCATTTGTGATTTCGTATTTCATAGAAAACATTCTAACATGTTATGATATTTTGTATGAAAAAGAAACGCACATATATCGCAATCGACTTAAAATCTTTTTATGCTTCGGTAGAATGTCAATTAAGAGGATTGGATCCTTTGACAACCAATTTGGTCGTTGCGGATGAATCGAAAACAGATAAAACAATTTGTTTGGCAGTATCACCATCTTTAAAACAATATGGAATTGGTGGAAGGGCAAGACTTTTTGAGGTAAGACAAAAAGTAAGACAAATTAATCAAGAAAGAAAAGAAAAGATTCATTATCAAAAATTTGTTGGTTCTTCAATGAATGCGACGGAATTGAAAGATCCATATTTAGAATTGGATTTTTTAGCGGCTCCACCACAAATGGCAACGTATATTGAATACTCTACAAGAATTTATAATATCTATTTAAGATATATTTCAAAAGATGATATTCATGTATATTCGATTGATGAAGTATTTATTGATGTGACAGATTATTTGAAAATCTATGAAATGAACGCACATGATTTTGCACGGATGTTAATTCAACAAGTTTTAAAAGAAACAGGAATTACCGCAACTGCAGGCATTGGTGATAATTTGTTTTTGAGTAAAGTTGCGATGGATATCGTAGCGAAACATATTCCAGCCGATCAAGATGGTGTTAGAATCGCTGAATTAGATGAAATGTCTTATCGTAAGTTACTATGGACCCATCGTCCTTTAACAGATTTTTGGAGAATTGGAAAAGGTACAGAAAATCGACTTGCGAAAGTTGGAATCTATACAATGGGAGATATTGCTAGATGCTCATTAGGAAAATTTACAGATTATTATAATGAAGATCTTTTGTATCAAATATTTGGAATCAATGCGGAATTGATCATTGATCATGCTTGGGGATATGAATCTTGTACATTAAAAGATATCAAAGCGTATCAACCAACGATGCATTCTTATAATGTTGGGCAAGTCATGACAAGTCCACATGATTATGAATCTACAAAAATAGTTATCAAAGAAATGTGTGAAGAACTTTCTTTAAAACTTATTGAAAATCATAAAAATACAGATCGAATCGGATTGATGGTTGGTTACGATATCTCAAGTATGACAGATGATTATGAAGGGGAAGTGGTCGTGGATTGGTATGGCAGAGTATTACCGAAACAAATGAGTGGAATGGTTGTTTTGAAACAAAGAACATCTACGATTTCTATGTTAACAAAAGCTGCAATGGATATTTATGAAGCAAGAATCAATAAGAAATTAAAGACACGTAGAATCAATTTATATGCACCCAATTTAAAAGATGATTCTTGTTTAGAATATGAATTCACACAAACAGATCTATTCGATTCTTCTTCAACATTACCAAAAGTAGATGTTACAAAAGAAAAAAATATAGAACAAGCTATCTTAGAAATTAAAAGAAGATATGGTAAAAATGCAATCGTGAAAGGAATGGATCTAACAGAAGGTGCTACGACCAAACAAAGAAATGAACAGATTGGAGGACATAAAGCGTGAGAGAAATATCAAAGAATCAATTTGATGAACATCGTTATGATGATATTTTAAATGTCCAAAGACCTGTTTCTAAAAATCATAGACATATGTTGGTTTCAAATAGAGCAGCACAATTTATGCCATATGATGCATTGAGTGGATATAGAGAATCAATCCAAGAAAATGGAAGAATTACATTACAAAAAGTGGAATTGAGTGATGACGAAAAAAGTAAGATCAATGATGTCTTAAATCAAATTCTTGTACAAATAAAAAATCATCCGAAAGTTCGAATGACTTATTTTTTAATGGATGATTATAAAGATGGTGGTTCTTATGAACAAATCGAAGGATGTGTGAAAAAGATAGAACTTGGTAAAGTTATCTTTTTGGATCGATTTTCTGTTGAAATAGAAGATATCATTTCAATGGAATTTGTTTAGTAAGGTTGATAATCAATGCGTTTTGCTTGGAATTGATTTCCGTTGATTTCAACTTCCATAAAACAAGGTGGTGTTCCATCTCTATTCATTGATATTGAACCAGGATTACAAACATGTACGCCATTGATATATCCATCATAATAAATATGAGAATGTCCAAAGAAAGCAATATCACAATCATTTCTTTTGGCAGCTTTTGCGACTGCTTCAGGATTAGGGAAACTAGATGAAAACAAAACATGTCCATGTAAGATCAAAATGCGATGATTTTCGATTTCAATGATCTTTCCGTTTGGATACCAATTTGGATTATCACAATTTCCTGCAACGATTTCAAATCCTCTTGCGTATTCTTTTGGTAAACAAATATCCCCACAATGAATGATACGATCAACATCTGAATAAACATCACGAATATAATTTAATGGTGCTTTTTGTCCATGTGAATCACTAAGTATGATTAATTTCATAAATTGATTATGCCATAAATCATAAAAAACAAGCAAATTAATTTTGCTTGTTGTAGTTATCTCTTTCTAATACTGTAATTGTTTCAATATGAGGCGTATGTGGGAATAAATCATATGGAACAATTGTTGCGACATGATAATTGTGTTTTAGAATTTTTAGATTTTTCGCTAAAGTAGATGGATTACAAGAAATGTAAATGATCTTCTTTGGTAATGTTTGTTCAATAGCTTCAATCATTTTATCATCCATGCCACTTCTTGGTGGGTCAACTAAAAGAACATCTATTTTTTTATCTTGTGCAATCTTTTTGAGACCATTTGCGGCATCATCACAAATAAATTCAACATTGTTGATATTGTTGTCTTTTGCGTTTTGTGTTGCGTTTTCTACTGCAGAAGGAATAGATTCAATGCCATAGATATGTTTTGCTTTTTTATGTGCTAATAAACTCATGGCACCTACACCACAATAAGCTTCTACAAGATTTTCACATTTATCAATTTTACTAACCGCCATCTTATACATTTCTTGTGCTTGTTGGATATTTAATTGGAAGAAAGCTTCTGGTGCTAGCTGTAGTGTGATATCACCTAAACAAACTGGCATTGTATCAACACCTGCTAATTTATGTGTTGCGCTACCAAAGATACCAACAGATTTATTGTCTGTATTGATGGATTGGAATACGCCTGTCATGCCATCAATTGCCATGATTTCTTCGATGAGTTCTTTATGAACTTTATCTTTTCCTGTAACAAGTGTTACTTGTTTTTTGCCATCAATGACTCTTAGAACAAGATATCTTAATCCTTTTTGTTTTTTTGCGTCATATGCTTTTAAGTAAGAACGATCGATCATCTTCATGATTTGAATTCTTGTGTTTTCTAATTCTTCAGATTGAATTTGTGATCTTTTGATTGGATGAAAATGATTTGTTCCTGGGACATACATGCCTGTCATCATATGTCCTTTTGAATCTTGAACAGGTAACTTACATTGGGAACGATATCCTAATGTTAAAGGACTTGGATGGAAATCTCTTACAAAATGACTTTTTACATTTGCGTATTTTAATAAAGTTTCTTCTAAGATCTGTTTTTTATATTTTAATTGTGCAGAATAATCCATGATAAAAAGAGGACATCCTTCTTCTATATAATATGGATAGTCTGTACGAATTCTCTCTTTAGAGAACCAAGTAATCTTTTTTAAAGTTGCACGTGAATAATTCTTTTTCTTTTCTGTGATTTCAATTTCTGCTTCTTCATTTGGTAATACTCCATCACAAAAAACTGGTTTATGATCGATATATCCAATGCCTTCTCCATTAATGCCCATTTTTCTAAATTTTAATTTCATAAATTCACCTTTACGTAATATATTTCAATTTGCGTTAATAAGTATATCATTTAAAAATGAAAAGAATTTCAAATTCTGCACAGAAAATGAAAAAGAACGTAATTCTTCAAAATAAATTGTTAAAAAATCAAATGGAGATATTGCAATAAAGCGTTAAATCTGAGTAAAATTGTAGTAACGTAAAGAAACACTTTGCGATAGGAGGAGAGAATAATGAAAAAGTTATTCAAATTAGTTCTTTCTGGTATTATGGCTACAAGTTTAGTTGCTTGTTCTAGCTCAAATACAGAAGGTTCTACAGCAACAACTTCAGAAACGACTGATATGTCTGTTGCAATGATTACAGACTCTGGTGAAATCACAGATAAGTCTTTCAACCAGACAACTTATGAAGCATCTAAGGCTTGGGCTGAAAAGAACGGTGCAGATTTCAAGTACTACAAACCATCTGCTGATAACACAGATGCTCGTGTACAAGCTATCGAAACTGCAATCGCTGAAGGCCATAATGTAATCGTTATGCCTGGTTACTTATTTGCTGGATCTGTTGTTCAATGTGCAAAGGATTATCCTGATGTTAAGTTCATTGCATTAGACTGCTCTGAAGGTGATTTACTAGAAGCTGGTGTTACAGCTGCTGGTGAAGAATATGACTATACTCCATCAAACTGGGACTTTGATCAATATGTAGATATTTCTAATGTTTACTGTGCTATTTACCAAGAAGAATTACCTGGTTACATGGTAGGTTATGCTGCTGTTAAATTAGGATATACAAAATTAGGTTTCTTAGGTGGTATGGCTGTTCCTGCAGTTATGCGTTATGGCTATGGCTTCGTTCAAGGTGCAGATGCTGCAGCTGAAGAATTAGGCTTAACAGATGTTGAAATCAAGTATGTTTATGGTGGTAAGTTCTCTGAAGATCCATCTATCAAGGCTACAATGGATACATGGTACGCTGATGGTACAGAAGTAGTATTCGGTTGTGGTGGACGTGTTTATATCTCTGCTGCTGAAGCTGCTAAGGCTGTTGGTGGAAAGATGATTGGTGTAGACGTTGACCAAAGTGCTTCTATCGATGGTGACTATGGCGAAGGTATGACAGTTACTTCTGCTATGAAGGGTCTAGCTGTTACAGTTGAAAATGCTCTTGATACAATCAAGGCTGGTGAATGGTCAACATTAGCTGGTAAGATCGATACATTAGGTTTAGTATCTGGTGACGATCCAAGTGCTAACTATGTTCAAATTCCTGAAGAAACAACACAATTTGAAGATGGTAAGTTCACAGTTGAAGACTACAAGACATTGGTTAAGGATATGTATGATGGAAAGGTTAAGGTATCTAACGATACCTCCGCATCTGAGCCAACTGCTAAGAATGTCAAGGTTGATTTCCAAGGAACAATCCTTGCATAAGGAAAAAATTCAAAAAGAGGTTTCAGAATATTCTTTATTCTGAGCCTTTTTTTTTATATAATTGAATTTAAGAATGAAAACAAGGAAGGAGACCATCATGTCTAGTGAAAACTATGCAATTGAGATGCTTCATATCACAAAGCGTTTCCCTGGTATCATTGCAAATGATGATATTAATCTGCAATTGAAAAAGGGTGAAATCCATGCTTTGCTAGGTGAAAATGGAGCAGGTAAATCTACTTTGATGTCAGTCTTATTTGGACTATATCAAGCGGAAGAAGGAACGATTAAGAAGGATGGCAAAGAAGTACAAATCAATGATCCAAATGATGCAAATGCATTAGGAATTGGAATGGTACATCAACATTTTAAATTGGTACAATGTTTTCCAGTATTGGATAACATTATTTTAGGTGTTGAGGATACAAAAAATGGCATTCTTCAAAAAGCAGAAGCTAGAAAGAAAGTAATGGATCTATCAGAACGTTATGGATTACAAATCGATCCTGACGCTAAAGTTTCAGATATTACTGTTGGTATGCAACAAAGAACTGAAATTTTAAAGATGTTATATCGTGATAATGAAATCTTGATTTTTGATGAACCAACTGCAGTATTGACACCACAAGAAATCGAAGAATTGATGTCAATTATGAAGAATCTGGCAAAAGAAGGAAAATCCATTTTATTTATTTCACATAAATTAAATGAAATCATGGAAGTTGCAGATCGCGTTACAGTTTTGAGAAAAGGAAAATGTATTGGAACAGTCGATGTAGAAAATACAACAGAGACAGAATTATCTAGAATGATGGTAGGAAGAGATGTACAACTTGTTGTAGATAAAAAACCTGCTGAACCTAAAGAAACTGTATTACATGTAGAAAACTTAACAGTTGCTTCAAAAAGACATGCAAATAATGCGGTCAAGAATGTTTCATTTGATGTACATGCAGGTGAAATCGTATGTATTGCAGGAATTGAAGGAAATGGGCAAACAGAACTTGTATATGGTATTACAGGTTTAGAACCAGTTAGCCAAGGTAAGATTACTTTAGGTGGTGAGGATATTACACATTTACCAATTCGTAAAAGATTAGCGAAGATGTCTCATATTCCTGAAGATCGTCATAAACATGGTCTTGTGTTAGATTATCCTTTGGATTACAACATTGTCTTACAAAGATATTGGCAACCTGAATTTGTAAGTGGGTCTGGTTTTTTAAAAAAGAAAGAAATTCGTGAATACGCAAATGGTTTGATTGAAAAGTTTGATGTAAGAAGTGGACAAGGTGCTCCAACAATTGCACGTTCTATGTCTGGTGGTAACCAACAAAAGGCAATCATTGCTCGTGAATTAGATAAAGAACATGATCTATTGGTTGCGGTACAACCTACAAGAGGTCTTGATGTAGGTGCTATTGAATTTATTCATAGTCAATTAGTTGCGGATAGAGATGCAGGAAAGGCAATTCTTCTTGTATCTTTGGAATTAGATGAAGTTATGAATGTATCAGATCGTATTTTAGTGATGTATGAAGGTGAAATCGTTGGGGAATTGGATCCTAAAAAGACAACGGTTGAAGAATTAGGTCTTTATATGGCTGGTGCGAAAAGAGATGCACAGAAAGGAGCAGAATAATGAAAGAAAAGAAACGTTTTCTTGATCATCAAGCTGTACAATCAATATTAGCTGCTCTGATTTGTATTGTTTTAGGTGTTTTGATTGGTTTCATTGTTTTATTGATCATTAATCCATCTCAAGCTTTTACAGGTATTACTTCAATTCTTAAGAACTTCTTGAATTATCCATTAGGAAAAGTTGGAATGAAGTATTTTGGAAGTACACTTGTTAAGACAGCACCATTAATTATGTGTGCATTAAGTGTATGCTTCTGTTATAAAGTTGGTTTGTTTAATATCGGTGCTGCTGGACAATATGCATTAGGTGCTGGTGTTGCATTATATTGTGCGTTACATTTTCAAATGCCTTGGTATTTATGTTTATTGTTCTGTGCAATTGCTGGAGCATTATCTGGTGTTTTGATTGGTGTATTAAAAGCATTCAGAAATGTAAATGAAGTTATTTCTGGAATCATGTTAAACTGGATTTCATTGTATTGTGTCAATATGTTATTAGGTAGTGTGAAAGAACCTACAAGTCCATATACATTGAAATTATTAGGACATGGTAATGCAGCAATTTTACCTTCTCTTGGTTTAGATAAATTATTTAACAATGATAAGGTAACAATTGCGATTCCACTGGCAATTATTTTCGCAATCGTTGTTTGGATCGTGTTGAATAAAACAAAATTTGGATATGAACTTGTTGCGACAGGTTATAACAAAGATGCTGCTAAATATGCTGGTATGGCAGAAAGAAAAAACATCATTGTTACTTTGGCAATTGGTGGAGCGTTAGCTGCATTAGGTGCTGCATTCTTCTATCTATCTGGTATTGCGGAATGGGAAGTTGGACAAACTTCTGTACCTGCAATGGGATTTAATGGTATTGCGGCAACATTCTTAGGTGGTTTGAATCCAATTGGTTCAATCTTCTCATCCTTCTTTATTCAACATATTACAGATGGCGCTGTATTCTTGGATAAGACAGCATTCCCATCTCAGATTCCAGATTTGATTACAGCGATTATCATCTACTTATGTGGATTTATGGGATTCATTCGAATTCTATTACAAAAAAACAAACAGAAAGGAGGTAACAAATAATGGTATTATTACTTCAATATATGCTTTTGTTTGCTTCTGTCCTTGCCCTTGTTGCGTTAGGTGGATGCTTCGCAGAGCATTCTGGTGTTATTAATCTTGGTTTAGAAGGAATCATGGTCATTGGTGCTTTAGGTGGTGCATTGGTGTTGAAATATATGCCTGTTACTGCTCCTGCTTTTGTAACGATTATTTTAACGATACTTGGTGCAATTGCTGCAGGTATGTTATATTCCACATTGTTGGGTATTGCTGCGATTCATTTTAAAGCTGATCAAACATTAATTGGTACAGCCATGAATTTATTAGCGACTGCTTCTGCTGCAGTTATTGTTAAGGCAATTAACTTAGCAGCAGATTCATCCGATGTTTCCTCTGTTGTAAACTATATTGAAAATAGACCGGATCTAACATTGAAATTTGGTGGATTTGAATTCAACTGGTTCATGTTGGTTGCTTTGATTGGTGTTGTTGCTTCTTATGTTGTTTTATATAAAACAAGATTTGGATTACGTTTGATGGCATGTGGAGAAAATCCACAAGCAGCAAACTCTGTAGGTATCAATGTATTTAAAATGCGTTGGGCTGGTGTTTTGATTTCTGGAATGTTAGGTGGACTTGGTGGTATTGCTTATATTACTGCAGGTTCTTCTTGGACATTTGAAAATGGTGTTGCGGGATATGGTTTCTTAGCATTAGCGGTAATGATCTTTGGACAATGGAAACCTCATAAGATTGCCTTTGCGGCATTGTTATTTGGATTCTTTAGATCTTTAGGATCTGTATATTCAGGAATTCCATTCTTAGCAGCATTGAACATTCCATCTACGGTATATAACTTATTACCTTATATTATCTCTTTGATCGTATTGGCATTCTCTTCTAAGAACTCTGCAGCACCAAAAGCAGAAGGTATTCCTTACGATAAATCAACAAGATAATACTTGACTTTTAAAAGAAATTTTCGATAAAATACAAAACAGAGCCTTGCAAGCGAGTATGCTAGTGAGGCTCTTTTTTTCGCTAAAAAATGAATATTAAATGACACTAAATGCCTCTTTCCATGTCTAGCGGAAAGGGCATTGTTTTATTTTTAGCGATATTATTAGGAGGATAAAAAAATGCCAAAAACAAAAACACAATCTATTATTTTTACTGCTATTACTGCTTGGATCATGGTTTATATCATGACACTTTATAACACAGTATTAGCTTCAGGTTCTTTTACGAATACAACTTTTTTAATCGTTTTAAAAACAATGTGGGTAGAATTTATTATTATTGGATTATGTGCGTATTTTATTTCTAGTCCAATTGCGAAAAAATTAGCGTTCCGTGTTGTAAAACCAGAAGATCGTTCTATCGCTATCATTTTTGCGATTCAAGTTTTTACGGTTGTTTGTCAAGTTACGTTGGCAAGTATTTTAGGTGTTTATCATGGATATGGTTTTACAAGTCAATTCATTCCTAATTATATGATGACATACTGTAAAAACTTTATCATGGCTTTGCCAATTCAATTATTCATTGCTGGTCCAATCGCTAGATATTTATTTAGACATTTCTTTCAAGCATAAATTTGTTTTTTATTTCTGAAAGAAATATCATATAGCAGGGGTGAAGTATATGATCGTACCTGTTGAAAAAAATCTACCAAAAGAAGAAATTAATGAAATTGCACAAGAGATTGCGGATGCCTTTTTTGATTATGAATATAGTGAAGGTGAAAAAGGTATGAAGGGTTTTATTACCACACGAGAATCGATGTATATTTTCATGAGAGCTGTATTTGAAGCAGCTGTTAGAAGTGGATGTGCATGGAAATGTGATGGTGGGCAAGGTTATTTGATTATGACAGATTCAGAAGGAAATCGAATTACATTGATCAATGTCATTAAAGAAATGTTGGCAGAAACTGAAGCATTAGGTGGATTTCTAAAAGCACTAGAGTATTCTAAGGTATCTTCACAAGATGGTGGTTCTATTTCTCAAGAAATCATAAAAAGAAACGCAAGATATGTTTCTGTAGATATATTAGTTGTTTTAAAACAATATCAACATCAAGGACATATGCGTGAATTGATGGAATTTGTTTATGAAAGAGCACAAACATTTGGAATCATGGTTGTTTTGGAAACAGATGATATTCTCAAAGCGAAAAAATATGAACATCTTGGTATGATCTTATATCGAACAAGAAATTGTGGGCCTGGGTATCATGTCTATGATATGGTGCGATAAGTGGCGCAATATGAGAAAAAATGAGTACTTTTTGTAGCTTGTGAATGATAAATATACAATCACAAGAAAACTCTTTATTTTCTAAAAGAAAGTACTAAAATAGGTAAGGCATGAAAAATGTAAAAGAGGTATTTATATGGAAATGGATGCTATCTTACAGTTGATTGAAACAGACGAAAAAACGCGAGAAGAAATTCAAGCGCAATATGAAAAAAGAAAACAAATCAAGCAATCTGTAGAAGAAGAAAAAAAGAAGATTTCAGATGAAATGTGGACTGAAGTTCATTCTAAAGTAAATGAAACAAAGAAAGAACTCGACGCAAAAATCGAAATTGATCAAAAAGAAAATCAAAGCGTTTATGAAAAAAACGTAAAACGATTGACTGAAATGTTCAATGCAAACAAAGAAACTTGGAAAAAGGAACTTGTTGATCGTATCATTCAGATCGATGCGTGAGGTGAAGTATGAGCTCGGATTTAGCGTTAACAACTAAAGCAAGAGCGATGTTCGGTAAACGTTTATCTGCGAATGAATATGAAACGTTACTTCAGAAAAAATCAGTATCTGAAGTTGCTACATATTTAAAAAATGAAACGTATTATTCCTCTACATTATCAGGAATCAATGAAAAAGCGATTCATCGTGAACAGTTAGAAGCTTTATTAAGAATGGATATTTTTTATCGTTTGGAAAAGCTTGAAAGATATGGTGGAGAAACAGATAAAGGTTGTATTTATGCATTTGTAATGCGTTCTGAAATAAGATTGTTATTAACAAGTGTGAGATACATTATGACACAAGATGAAGAAATTCGTACAGGATTGATATCTGCTTTACCAATCTTTGCGGAAAAATACTTTTCATTCAATATCAAAGAATTACCGAATGTTGTGACATTTGCTGGATTATTAGATGTAATCAAGGGTACATCGTATGAAAAGATTATTTCTAAATATCAAACATTAACATTAGAAGAAATTGATTATATTGCTTTAGAACATGATCTTGAAGTGGATTTATATGAAAATATGATGAAGCTTAAAGAAAAATATAAAGGAAAAGAAACAAGTGATATTGTAGATCAAATTATCTTTTCCAAAGCAGAAATGATCAATTTATCCGCAATTTATCGTTTGAAGAAGTACTTTCATGAATCTAATGATAAGATTGGTAAATTTATGCTTCCATATCAATGTTTCTTTAGTAGAAAAGAAATGGAAGATATGATTGATCATTGTGATGCAAATGAAGTATTAGAGCGTGTTGCGAAAAAATATCATCGATATACACATGATTTAAGATTTACAAGTATTGAACAATACATGCAAATGATTCAATTTAATATGAATCATCATGTGATTGAATATTATCAAGATGCATCTGTTGTACTACTTAGTTATCTATTGTTAGGACAAACAGAGATTCAGAATTTAGTCAATATTATTGAAGGAATTCGTTATCAAATTGCACCTGATCGCATACGTGCGTTATTAGTATATTAGAAAAGGGGTGGATGCATGGCAATTGTTAAAATGAAATATGTCAGTGTAGCTACAAATGAAGAAAACATTGAGACGATGGTCTTAGATGGAATTCATTCTGGTTTGTTGCATGCTGTACATGCTGCAGATGTCATCAATGAAGATAATCATGGTCATATGATCAATGATGAAAATCCATATAGTGGATATCTTCAAACATTGCAGAACTTTGCACACAATGTCAATTACACGTTGCAAGCAAATGAAGAACCAAAGAAACATTATACAAATGAAGAAATTGATTCTTTTGTAGAAACATTAAATCAAACATTTGGATTAGAAACAGACGCAAATACTGTTTTATTGACACCAGATGATGAAAAGGCATTAAGTGCATTAGGTGAATGTGGATTTGAAAGAATGCATGCTTGTCAGTACTTGAATTTTGGGTTTGGTAGATTACCAAGAGAATCTTTCAAGAAGTTAAGTATGTATCAAGATGAAATCTTTGTTCATCATCATGTTCATGAAAATGAACAATACATATGGATGTTATATGTAACAAGTGATTCGTATGTAGATAAAGTTCGTAAGATCTTTAAAGATCTATATTTTGAACCAATTGATATTCCAATGATTGATGTAAAGAAACAATTGGAAAACTACAAAGAACAAATTGATGATATCTATACATTCTGTTATGAAGAAAATAGAATTCATGAATTATATCCTTATGTAGCAGAAATGGATGGAAAATATCAATTGAACGGATTTGTAAAAGCAGCAGAAGTAGAAAACTACAAAAAGATTTTTGAAAATATTCCTGTTGAATTTACGGTAAAAGATCCAGAAGAAGTTCCTGAATTGGAATGTCCAACATTATTAAAGAATAACTGGTTTACAAAGCCATTTGAATTATTCTTAGGAATGTATGGTGTTCCAAAATATACAGATTTTGATCCAACAGGATTTATGGCAGTAACATATTGTTTATTGTTTGGAATCATGTTTGGTGATTTAGGACAAGGATTGGTACTCTTTATTATCGGATTGGTATTTGCGAAGAAAGGTCAATTGTTTGGAATCATTAATCGTTGTGGTATTACATCAATGATCTTTGGTTTCTTGTTTGGATCTGTATTTGGATATGAAGATGCATTGAATCCAATTCATCAGTCTTTATTCGGTGTTAGAGAAAAGTTATTTGATGTCATGGATCAAAATAGTACGATGGTTCTATTGATTGGTGCTATTGCGATTGGTGCAGTACTAATCTTGATTACACAATGTATGAACATTGTGAATCGATTGAAACATCAACAATTAGGGGAAGCTTTATTCTCACAAAATGGTGTTGCGGGTCTTGTATTCTATGGTGGAATCGTATTCGCTATCGTTGCGACGATGTTATTAGGATGGAATATTTTAAACCCTATATATATCGTTATATTCTTTGTATTACCAGTCATTATCTTTGTGATGAAAGAACCATTATCTAATGCGGTTGAACACAAAACAGTAAAACCAAAAGAAGGATGGGGCGGATATATTACACAATCAATCTTCGAATTGATTGATGTATTATTAACATTCGTTACTAACTCTATGTCTTATTTGAGAGTTGGTGGCTTCGTATTAAGCCATGCTGGTATGATGCTTGTTGTTATGACACTTGTTGAAATGACAGGAAGTGCTGGAATTGCAGTTGTAATCTTCGGTAATGTATTTGTTATGGTACTAGAAGGTTTGATTGTAGGTATTCAGACATTACGTCTTGAATATTATGAAATGTTCTCTAGATATTATGATGCTGGAGGCATTCAGTTTAATGCTTTATCTGCAGATGCAGAGTAATCAATAGAAAGATAAAAAATCTAAAGGAGAAAAAGAAAAATGTTAAACGCTATTGAAATGTTATTACCATTGATTGCAGTGATTCTCATTGTAGGTCCACTCGCTTTAATTTGTTCAGGAAAAATGAATGTGAAGAATGCTAGAAGCAGAATGCTAGCTCAAGTTGCTATCTTCTGTGGTGTATTTGCGGTTATGGTTTTATTCCAAGCAAATCAATTCACTGCTCTTGCCGAAGAAACAACAGCTGTTGCTGATTCATCTAGAGGTCTAGGTTTCATCGCTGCTGCGATTGCGGTAGGTTGTTCATGTATTGGTGCTGGTTGGGCCGTTGCGAAAGCTGCTCCAGCTGCATTAGGTGCTGTTAGTGAAAATCCTGATAACTTCGGTCGTGCAATTATCTTCGTTGCCTTAGGGGAAGGTGTTGCTATCTACGGTTTGTTGATTTCTATCTTGATTCTAAACAATCTTTAATCTATGAGAAGCTACGTCATCAGCGACAATACCGATACAGTGATGGGCATGCGCCTAGCTGGTATCGAAGGTGAGGTCATCAAAGGACGTGACAATATTCTTCATCGTCTGGATGAATTGATCCATACAGAAGATATTGCCATTATTCTGATGACTACAAAAACGATTGAAGAAGTAAGTGACATCGTATCTCAATATAAAATGTCTTTAGCGAAACCATTGATCGTTGAAATCCCGGATCGTCATGGTTCTGGTAATATTGGGGAAGCTATTAACAAATATATTTCTGAAGCAATCGGTGTTAAACTGTGAGGAGAATATAGATGGAAGACTATCAGGATAAATTACTAGAAGAGATTGCGAATGATGTTAAGAGTAATGCGAAACTTGTGGAAGATGTTGTAAATCAAGAAACAGATGCATTATTAAATGATCAGATTAGTTTCTATAAAGAAGGTCTGAAAAAAGAAACAGAAACGTATCTCGAAGGTGAACTAAAAGAAATTCGTTTATATGCAGCTACAAAATCTTCTCATGATAAATTTGATACGAAAAGAAAGTTGTTAGAACTTCGTGGGAATTTTGTGAATGAGTTGAAACAAGAAGTAATTGATGAATTGAAGAAATTCACAAATACTGATGCATATAAAGAATATTTGTTAAACAATTTAAAGAAGATCAACAAAAGTGAAAATGGATATTTTGTTGTTCGTGAAAAAGATATGGATCTTATGAAGGAATTGTGTAAACAATTATCTTTTGTGGCTAAGATCCAACAGGGTTATTTCGCAATTGGTGGGTTCCGTTATGTAGATAAAGTTAACCGTTATGAATATAGTTGTACATTAGATGAAAAGCTCAATGAACAACTTGCATGGTTTAGAAATAATTCTGGTTTTAAAGTCGTAGAAAGTGAGGATGAATAATGAGCGATACCGTATATTCAATTAATGGCCCGGTCATTACCGTCCGTAATACAAAGTCATTCGCAATGCGTGAAATGACTTATGTTGGTAAAAAACATTTGTTAGGTGAAGTCATTAAGATCAATGATGAATGTACAACGATTCAGGTATATGAATCTACAACTGGATTAAGACCTGGAGAAGAAGTTATTGGAACAGGTTCATTATTGAACGCAACATTAGGTCCTGGTCTTTTAAAGAATATCTATGATGGTATTGAAAGACCACTACAGAAAATTGAAGAAATTGAAGGTGCTTTTATTTCTGAAGGTTCTCAAGTTGACGCAATTGATAAAAGTAGCAAATGGGATGTGACGATGTTGATTCATGAAGGTGATACAGTTACAGAAGGACAAATCTTTGCGACATGTCAAGAAACAAGTGTTATCGAACATCGTTCTATGATTCCTAATGGAATCCATGGTGTAGCGAAAAATGTTAAAGGAAATGGACAATATACTGTAGATGATGTATTAGCTGTTATTGAAGATCCTGAAACAGGAAAACAAACAGAAATAACATTGTTACAAAAATGGCCAGTTCGTATTCCTAGACCTATCAAAGCGAGAAAGCCATTATCTATTCCTTTAATTACAGGACAAAGAGTATTGGATACAATGTTCCCAATCGCAAAGGGTGGTTCTGCAGCTTTACCTGGTGGATTTGGTGCAGGTAAGACAATGTTACAACATTCCATTGCGAAGTTCTGTGATGCGGACATCATTATCTATGTAGGTTGTGGTGAACGTGGAAATGAAATGACACAAGTTTTGGAAGAGTTCTCAGAATTGAAGGATCCTAAAACAGGAAACTCCTTGTTAGATAGAACTGTATTGATTGCTAATACTTCTAACATGCCAGTTGCTGCACGTGAAGCTTCTATTTATACAGGTGTAACAATTGCGGAATATTATCGTGATATGGGATATCATGTTGCCTTAATGGCAGACTCTACTTCTCGTTGGGCAGAAGCGTTAAGAGAATTGTCTGGTCGTTTGGAAGAAATGCCAGCCGAAGAAGGATTCCCTGCGTATTTGCCTAGTAGAATTGCACAGTTCTATGAACGTGCAGGTTATGTTGATACATTAAGCGATAAACAAGGTTCTGTTACTTTGATTGGTGCTGTATCTCCACAAGGTGGTGACTTCTCTGAACCAGTTACACAGAACACACGTCGTTTCGTTAGATGTTTCTGGGCATTAGATAAATCATTGGCTTATGCTAGACACTATGCAGCTATCAACTGGAACCAGTCTACAAGTGAATATGTAGATGATTTGTCTCATTGGTATGCAGAAAACATCAATCGTTCTTTCATTACACTTCGTTCTGAATTACAAGAAATTCTTCATGAAGAAGATTCTTTATTAGAAGTTGTTAAATTGATTGGTTCAGATGTATTACCAGAAGATCAAAAATTGTTATTAGAAATTGCACGTGTTGTTAGAGTTGGTTATTTGCAACAAAATGCATTCCATCCTGATGATATGTCTGTTCCTATGGAAAAACAATTTAAGATGATGAAAGTCATTGATTATTTATATCGTGCATGTAAAGCAAAAGTTGAAAAACATATTCCTGTTTCATTGATTACAAAAACAGGTATCTTTGAAACAGTTATCAAAATGAAATATGATGTGCCAAATGATAACATTGATCTGTTGGATACATATCCAGAAAAGATTGATGAGGCATTGAATACAATTTTATAAGGAGGGCAAAGTATGAGTGTTCAATTATTAGGATTGGATGAAATCCAAGGTTCTCTTGTTGCCCTAGATCATGTTCAAAACGTTTCTAATGAAGAAATGGTTGAAATTGAATTGAATGATGGAACTACAAGAAGTGGAAGAGTTGTTTCTATTTCTGGTGAAAAAGCAGTCATTCAGGTATTTCAAGGAACAGAAGGTATTTCTTTAGCGAATACGAAAACAAAATTATTGGGTCATCCTATGGAATTGGGACTTTCTAAAGAAATTTTAGGAAGAACATTCAATGGTACAGGTGAACCAATTGATGGACTTGGAGAAATCTATGCAGATAAGTTTGAAGATGTAAATGGTAAACCATTGAATCCTTATTCTAGACAATATCCAAGAAACTATATTCAAACAGGTATTTCCGCAATTGATGGATTGAATACATTGATTCGTGGACAAAAGCTTCCTATTTTCTCAGGAAGTGGTCTACCTCATGATCAATTAGCGATCCAAATCGTTAAACAAGCAAAATTAACTGGAGAAGATGCAGAAAACTTCTGTATTGTCTTTGGTGCAATGGGTGTTAAAAATGACGTTGCGGATTTGTTTAGAAGATCATTTGAAGAAACAGGCGTTATGGAAAAGGTCGTTATGTTTGTTAACCTTGCGGATGATCCTATCGTTGAAAGAATGTTAACACCAAGATGTGCATTAACTGCTGCAGAATATCTTGCATATGATTGTGGTATGAATGTATTGGTTATCTTAACGGATATGACTTCTTATTGTGAAGCAGTTCGTGAATTCTCATCTAGTAAGGGTGAAATTCCATCTCGTAAAGGTTATCCTGGTTACTTATATTCTGATCTAGCGTGCTTATATGAACGTGCAGGTATCATTAAAGGTGGAAAAGGTTCTGTTACACAGATTCCTATCTTAACAATGCCTAATGATGATATTACACATCCTGTTCCTGACTTAACAGGTTACATTACAGAAGGTCAGATCGTATTGGATCGTGACTTATTCTTGAATAACATTACACCTCCAATTGGTGTATTATCTTCCTTATCTCGTTTGATGAAGGATGGTATTGGTGAAGGTTATACAAGAAAAGACCATCAAGATATTTCAAACCAATTATTCGCATCATACGCAAAAGTACAAGATGCTAGAAGTTTAGCTTCTGTTATTGGTGAAGATGAATTATCTGATATTGATAAAAAACATATGGAATTTGGACGCTTGTTTGAATCCGTATTTATTGGTCAGAGTTTTAATGTAAACCGTTCTATGGAAGAAACATTAAATCTAGGTTGGGCATTATTGTCTACATTACCAGTTGAAGCATTGGATCGTTTAGATGATGAACTCATCAAACAAAACTATGATCCTGAACACGCAATGGCTACGATCAATATGATCGCTAAAGAAAAGGGAGAAAACTAATATGGCTATGCAGGTTGCCGCAACAAAAGGTAATCTCATCCGTATGAAGAGAGCTCTCGCTCTAGCGAATTCTGGTTATGATCTGATGGATCGAAAAAGAAATATCTTAGTAAGTGAAATGATGCAGTTGGTTGATAAAGTAAAATTACTTCGTCAAGAAATTACACAAGCTTACTCTACGGGTTATTATCTTTTACAACAAGCAAACATCTATTCAGGTGTTATTCAAAGAATTGCTTCTGAAATTCCAGTTGAGAATGAAATTGAATTAACTTATCGTTCTGTTATGGGGGTAGAAGTACCAAATATTATCTATCACCCAAAAGAACAAGTTCAATTGGCTTATGGTCTGGAAGAATCTAATTCCAAAATCGATGAAGCGTATCTTCAATTCCAAAAAGTAAAAGAATTGACAATGGTTCTTGCGGAAGTAGATAATGCAGTCTATCGTTTAGCGAATGCGATTAGTAAGACACAAAAACGTGCAAATGCGTTAAAGAATGTTGTTATTCCTAGATACACAAGTACGATACGTTTTATTAATGATTCTTTGGATGAAAAAGAACGTGAAGAATTCTCACGTATGAAAGTTATCAAAGCGAACAAAGAAGCACAAGCATGAAGAGGTGAAGAACCTCTTTTCTTTATGGTAAAATAGTTTGTGGAGGAATATTCGATGAAACAAGAAAGATCATTTCCAAAAGTTGTTGTAACAAAAAAACAAGAGAATAATATAAAACAAGGTCATCCTTGGGTATATGCAGATGAAATCATAGAAACAGATGAAATACAAGAGAATGGTAGTATTGTAGATGTATTTGGAAAACGCATGAATTATTTAGGTTCTGGTTTTTATAGCGGAAATTCAAAAATTAGAATTCGACTATTAGGAAATAACGCAAATGAGAAATATGAGGATGATTTCTTTTGTAGAAAAGTAAAATACGCAATTGATTATCGATTTGTAGTAATGCCAGAAGATATCACAGCGTGTCGTTTGATTCATGGAGAATCAGATGGATTACCTGGGTTAACAGTAGATCGTTATAACAACATCTTAGTTTGCCAAGTTGAGTCTTATGGTACAGAACAACATAAAGATGTTATTTATCAAGCATTAATTGACTACTTAAATGAAAAAGGACAAGTCATAGATGGTATTTATGAAAGAAATGAAGGTGAGCTTCGTAAAAAAGAAGGCTTAAAACAATATAAAGGATGGTATGGAACAAAACATCCAAATAGTTGTATTACAAAGATCATTGAAAATGATATTGTTTATGAAGTAGATGTAGAAAATGGTCAGAAGACAGGTTTCTTTTTAGATCAAAAATATAATCGTAAACAAGTTGCGAAACTTTCTAAAGGAATGCGCGTATTAGATTGTTGTACGCATACAGGTTCTTTTGCGTTGAATGCTGCAAAGGGAGGCGCACAATCTGTTCTAGCGATGGATATTTCAGAATCTGCATTGGATATGGCTAAAAAGAATGCTGAGGAGAATCATTTGGAATTATCCTTTCGTCAAGGAGATGTTTTTGAAGTATTAGTAGATCTAAAGAAAGAACATGCAAAGTTTGATTTTATTATTTTGGACCCACCTGCATTTACAAAATCTCGTAAAACATTTCATAACGCAAGAAAAGGTTATCGAGAAATCAATGCAGATGCGATGCGTCTTTTACCAAGAGGTGGGTTTTTAGCGACAGCTTCTTGTTCGCACTTTATGCCAAAAGAAGAATTTGAAAAAATGTTAGTGGATGCCGCAAATGATGCAGGGGTATCTATTCGAATCATCGAACAAAGAGGAGCAGCTTGTGATCATCCAGTAAATCCTGCAATCAAAGAAACAGAATATTTAAAATTTTTCTTATTACAAGTTATCTAAGCTAGTTTATCTAGCTTTTTTTGTACATGCAAAAAAGGCTAAAATATGCTAAAATATACAAAGAAATGAGGTGAGACACATGTATAAGATTAACGATGTAGTAGTATACAAAAGAGATGTTTGTAGAGTTGTTGGAAAAGAAAAAAGTGGTTTTACAGGCGAAAAATGTTATGTATTAGTTCCTTATAATAGTACGGATGGTTCTACACGAATGCAAGTACCTGTGTCCAATAAGGCCGGTCATTTAAGAGATTTGATTACAAAAGAAGAAATTGAAGATTTGATACAAGAAACACCGAATATTGGAATGTTAGAAAATAAGTCTGCAAATATGAAGAGTCAATATGCAAATTTATTAAAAACAGATGAAATTACAGATCTTGTATCCATCATTAAAACTTCTTGTGAAAGAAATCGTATTCGTATGGAACAACATAAAAAAGCTGCTTCAGTCGACGATGAATATTTAAGAATTGCAGAAAAATATCTATATGAAGAATTAGCGGTATCTTTAGGGATGAGTTTTGAAGATGCAAAATCTTATTTTTTAGGGGAAGTAAGCAAAATTAGCATTGACTAACCTACACCTTACATAGTTTAATGTTTTGGCACGTGAGGGAGTAGCTAGCTCCTTGAGTAACAAGTCAACATACTGGTAGATTTACCTGGCTTGTTTTAAAAAGCGAGACTCATGTATGACTTTTTAGTTATGCATGGATCCGTTAAATATGAAATTAACCGGTTATTGCATGACCGGTATTTTTTTTGGAGGTATAAAGATGTGGAATGTTTTGTTTTTTGTAAATAGTGCGGCATTAGGTGTTGGACTTGCGATGGATGCGTTTTCTGTTTCGATGGCAAATGGGTTGAATGAAGTAAACATGAAAAAGAATCGCATGTTTTTGATTGCGGGAACATTTGCGTTCTTCCAGTTTGCGATGCCTATGATTGGTTGGATCTGTGTCCATACGATCGTAGAATATTTTAATTCTTTTCAAGCTTTTATTCCTTGGATTGCGTTGATTCTTTTACTATTTATAGGTGGAAATATGTTAAAAGAAGGATTTGACCAAAATGCAGAAGAGGAAGAAAAAAAAGTTGGAAAAGGAGCTTTACTTGTACAAGGAATCGCAACTTCTATTGATGCTTTATCTGTTGGTTTTACAATTTCAGAATATGGTTTAACAATGGCGTTGGTTGCTTCTTTGATTATCGCAATCGTTACGTTTGTGATTTGTTGGTTCGGTTTAGAAATTGGTAAAAAATTTGGAACAAAGTTATCCAACAAAGCTTCTATATTAGGTGGTGTGATTTTGATTTTGATTGGAATTGAGATCTTTGTGAAGGGTGTATTCTAATTTTGGTATATTGTTTCGTTGATTGTTTTGTATAATTCATTCGGAGGATAAAAACATGTATAAAATTATTGTTTGTGATTTAGATGAAACTTTGATTAGTCGTGACCGTACTATTTCAAAAGAAAATATTGAAGCAATCAAAAAAGCAACGGAATTAGGTGTGAAGTTTGTTCCGTGTACAGGTAGAGGATATAATTCTGTACATGATACAACAAAACAATTAGGACTTTATGATCAAAAAGATCAATATGTAATTTCTTACAATGGTGGTGCGATTACAGAAAATAAAGATGAAAAAGTATTATATTTTCAAGGAATTACATTTGAAGAAGCAGAAGCATTGTATAAAAAAGGATTGAATTATGATCATCTTTGTTTACATGTATATACACCAGATCAAGTTTGGGTAAGAAACTTTTATCCAGAAGAAGTTGAATATTTGGCAAATAGACAACCATGTACAGAAATCTTTTCGGATGATATTGATTTCTTAAAAGAAAAAGAAATCGTTAAAGCAATCTATATGAATACAGATTATGACTACTTAAAACGTATTGAATCAGAAATTACAGATTTAACAAGTAATATGGATGTATCTTTTTCATCTAATCGTTATATGGAATTTAATCGTAAAGGTGTATCTAAAGGAAATGGCTTAAAACGCTTGTGTGAAATATTAGGTGTAGATATTCAAGATACCATTGCGATAGGAGATAATTATAATGATCTTTCTATGATTCAAGAAGCAGGACTTGGAATTGGTGTTTCAAATACTGTTGAAGCAATGAAGAAAGATTGTGATGTAATAACAGAAAATGATTGTGATCATAACGCTGTAGCTGAAGTGATTCAAAAATATATCTTAAATCAATGATAAGGAAAAGGCATGTTTCACTGACATGCCTTTTTACAACGAATTAACACAAATATGTCATAGATATTCACGCTTGTTATTTAGAATTGTTGAAGCAGGAGTGGAAAGAGTATGAAAAGAAAGTCTGTTGAGTTAGCTACGTTAATCTTTGGGATAGCTTTTTTAGCAGCGATTTTTTTGTTTGATTGGAACAAAATTAATAGTTATACAATGTATAATTCAGAATCACTGCATTATGTAAAAGGAAGAGTTGTGCAAATCACAAGTGAAGTATTAGAACAAGATTCTGTAGATTCTTCTCTTTATTTAGGTGAACAAAAAATCATTGTTGAACTATTGGAAGGTGATCAAAAAGGACAACAAATATCGATTGATAACTATCTTTCAAAAGTACATAACATTCGTGTAATAAATAATCAAAGAGTGATTATTTGTGCAGACACTCCTGAAAATGCAGAACCTTATTATACAGTCTTTAATTATGATAGATCGATATCACTTGGAATGTTGATATTCGTATTTGCCTTAGTTGTAATCATAATTGGAGGAAGGAAAGGAGTTAGAGCGCTATTAGGTGTTGCGTTTTCTTTGTTGACAGTCATTCTATTTTTAGCACAAGCAATTTATCATGGTTTTGATCCAATTGTAATCGGCTTTTTAACGATATTGATAACTAGTGGTGTTTCTTTGTTATTGTTAAATGGATTTAGTAAAAGAACAGCAGTTGGTTTATTATCAACGTTATTAGGTGTTTTGGTTACAGGAATCATTTTTGCGATATTTTCTGTGTTTTTGCATCTGTCAGGTTATAACAGTGAAGCGATTGAAAATTTATTTTTAGTAAGCTATGAAACAGGGTTATCTATACGACCTCTTCTATTAGTTGGTGTTTTGATATCTGCTTTGGGAGCAGTTATGGATGTAGCGGTATCGTTAGCCGCTGCTTTAGAAGAACTAGTTATTGTAAATCCATCGTTAAATCGAATCTCATTAGTGAAATCAGGTCTAAATATTGGAAAAGACATGATTGGAACAATGAGCAATACATTGATTCTTGCGTTTGCTGGAACAGCATTAACGACAATGATTAGTTTGATGGCATATGGTTATCAGTTTCAACAATTATTATCATCTGATTATATCGCAATAGAATTGACACAAGGATTATGTGCAACGATTGGGGTTGTATTAACAGTACCTATAGCTACTTTTACAGCTGCATTGTTATTGATTCATTCATCAAATGATGAGAAAGGTGAAAAAGCGAATGATGAAAAAGAAATTTACTAAAGTAGTTTCTTTGATGCTTGCAATGATGACAAGTATCACAACTGTTTCGACTGTATTTACAAACATTACGCCAATTGTTGCGGAAGATAATACAGTCATTAATGAACAAACAACATGGAATTATTTAGATGATGGAAGTGATCCATCAGTAGATTCTAAAGATCGAACAAGTTGGACTACATCTGATTTAACAGGTTGGGAATCTGGTGTTGGCTCTTTTGGTGCATTAAAAGGTGAACTTCCTACTGCAGATACAATTCCTAGTGTTTTATTAAACCAATATAAGACAGATGATAAAACAGATGATATTGCATCTTATTTCTTCCGTACTGTTGTAAATGTTACTGATAAAACTTCTGTTAAAGCAATTTCAGGTACAGTTGTATATAGTGATTCTGCAGCAGTTACTGTATATTTGAATGGAAAGAAGATTGCAGGTTTTAATGACAGTAATATTTCTTCTAATACACAATATGTCAGTGAACAGTGCAGAGGTGCAGGTCCTGGCCCAATGCCAAAAGCAGCAAATGAAGGAAATCAATCACAAACAACTTCAATTAAAACTACAACAGATACTTTTTCTATCTGGGAAAATGTAGAACAGTATTTAAATGATGGTGACAATATTGTTGCAGTAGAAGTGCATCAAAGTTGTCCAACAAATGATTCGATTTATTTCGCAATGCCATCTATGACATTTTCTACAGATACAAAAGGAAAAACAATTGATAATATTTCTTTATCTGTAGGTAGTGATGAAACACAAAGAAATTTCACTTGGTATATGAACTATAACGTTGATAGTGAACTATTAATCGCTAAATCAAGTGAAGTAGTTGATGGTACAATGCCACAAAATAGTACATCTTATAAACCTTCCATTAAGAATGCTAATAAAACAGGGTATTATAGTTGCCAAACAACAGTAAAAGATTTGGAAAGTGATACAACATATGCTTATCAAATCGTAAGTGGTGAAACAAAGACAGAAATTAAAACTTTTAAAACAGGTAGTGGAAGTGCATTCTCATTTGCATTTGCAGGTGACCCACAAATTGGTGCAAGTCGCAATGCTATTCAAGATGGAGAAGGTTGGGAAGAAACATTGAAATTGCTTTCTGAGAATGAACAATTGTCTGATGTAGAATTTCTATTATCTGCAGGTGATCAAGTAGAACAAGCAACAAGTGAAGATCAATATGGTTATTATTTAAATCATGAAACGTTGTATGATTTACCAGTAGCGACAAATGTTGGTAACCATGATACAAGTTCTTCTTCATATGATGATCATTTTAATGTACCTAATGAAAGTGCATATGGTAAAACGGCTGCGAGTGGGGATTATTACTTTGTTTATAATCATGTATTATTCATGGCATTGAATAGTAATAATACTTCTACAGCAGAACATAAAGCTTTTATGGAAGAAGCAATTGCAGCAACAAAAGATCAAAACATTACATGGAAGATCGTTACATTCCATCACTCTATCTATTCTGTAGCTAGTCATGCTTCAGATAATGATATTATTCAAAGACGTACACAATTATCTCCTGTATTTAAAGAACTTGACATTGATGTTGTACTCATGGGACATGACCATGTATATTGTCGTACATATATGATGGATGGAGAAACACCAATGACTGATGCATCAATCTATGATGATGAGAATTATTCTTCTATTACAGATCCAGAAGGTATCTTATACGTTACTGCAAACTCTGCATCTGGTTCAAAGTATTATGATATTAAATCAACTACAAGTTTTGAGTATGCAAGAGTTTTAAACCAAGAACATACAAAGAATATTTCTCGTGTTAGTATCTCTGATAATCAATTCACTATTACAACATATCGAACTGATGATATGAGTGTTGTAGATACATTTACAATCAATCATAAGAAATCCTATACTGTAACGGTTGATGAAGTTGAAAATGGTAGTGCTAGTGCTGATATCACAAGTTCAATTGCAGGTGAAACAATTACACTAACTGCTACAGCGAATGATGGTTATCAATTCAAAGGATGGGAAGTTATAACAGGAAACATCACAATTGAAAATAATCAATTTGAGATGCCAGAAGAAGACGTTGAAGTAAAACCAATCTTCGAAAAGATTGAAGAAGAGAAAAAAGAAGATAAGAAAGAAGAAAAGAAAGATGATTCTTCTGACAAGAAAGATGATTCTTCTAGTAAGAAGGAAGATAGTTCAAACAAACAATCAACACAACCAAATACAAGTGATTCATCGAATGTATTAGGTTTATCGATTATATTTGGAATATCTTGTGTTGGAATTGCACTCTTTACATTTCTTAGAAAGAAAGCATAAAAGAAAAAGTAGCTCAAAATAATAAATTGAGCTGCTTTTTTTAGATAAGTTGAAATTGTTTCCACTTTTGACTTTTAATACGAATAATAAATAGAACAGCACGTGTACACCAATCCATACACATTGCAAGTGCGATTCCAATCACTCCAAGTTGGAATAAATACGCAAGAATATAAGAGAATACTAAGCGAACACAAATTGTTGCGAATATTGTAACGTACATCGTATATTTCACATCACCTGTCGCTCTTAATCCACTGCCAATACAGTTAAATGGAGAAACAAAAGCACAGAATAGATTATGAATCAAAACCAATATGAATGTTAATGATTTTGCTTCTTGTGAAATGCCAGTAAATGTTAGTAGTATTGGTGTGGCCGCAAGTGTAATTGCACACCAAACAGTGGAAATACCCATTGTGATCTTTGTGAGAAGGGAGAAATAATATTCTGCTTCATCGATCTTTTTCGCACCCATTGTTTGTCCAATGACCGTAATATAAACTGGATTCATAACTTGACCAGCTAAAGCTGCGAGCGACCAAATAGATTGTGCGACACCATTAGCTGCAATTTGATATGTTCCAAATAATGCAACGATAGAAGATAAGGCAACTTTTACAATTTGGAAAATTGCGCCTTCTAATGAATTTGGAATCGCAATATACATGATGTGTTTAATAAGAGTTCCATCTAATGTGAAAATATCTTTTCGTTGATAGTGCACTTGATTTTCTTTTTTAGAACATAACCATGTAATGACAGTTGCAGAGAATACATAGGATATAAATGTAGGCCAAGCAACCCCAGCAACACCACCTTTTAAAATAAATACACCAATATAGTTTCCAATAACGTTGATCAAATTAGATATAAGAGAAATGTACATTGTGACTTTTGTTTTTCCAATGGAACGAAAAGATGATGCGCCTGCATTATAGATTGCTAGAGCAGGGTAGGATAATGCCGTAATTGTTAGATATGTTATACATGCATTCATGACGGATGCATCTACTTTTCCAAATATAAGCGATAACATTTGTTTTTTGAAAAGAACAACCAATAACAAAATCCCAATAGAGACAAGCGTAGAGAATGTTAATAATTGTGAAGCAGCTTTGTTTGCATTGTTTGAATCTTTTTTTCCTAGGTATTGGGAAATGATAACAGCTCCGCCTGAAGCAAGTGCTGTA
The DNA here is from genome assembly GCA_963661415.1 of Bifidobacteriaceae bacterium. Classification (GTDB taxonomy): domain Bacteria; phylum Bacillota_I; class Bacilli_A; order Erysipelotrichales; family Erysipelotrichaceae; genus Bulleidia. The sequence continues at coordinate 40,050 of CAVLCI010000003.1, forward strand.
AAAATATAGATGAATATCGTATTAAAGTTATTGACTAAAGACACACCTGATACAGCGTCTTCTCCAGCATGTGAAACCATAAATGTGTCTGCCATTCCTACAATTAGAATCAATAATTGTTCAAATAAGAGTGGAACAATCATCTTTCTTAAATCTGTTTTTGAAAACATACGATTCATAAGTACCTCCTATTTTTTCTATATAAAAGGTAAATGAATCGTATGTTTTGAACAATTTGATTATTGAATGACTATCATTTGTTTTTCTAATCAAACATGAAGTTTGGAAAAAATATTCTTGAATTCATCATGAATCACAAGATCTGCAGAATTGTCATATGGTGTTTGATCACGATTGATCAATACAAGATTCTTTCCATAAAAATAACGTAATAATCCTGCAGCTGGATAAACAACTAAACTTGTACCTAATACAATTAAAGTATCTGCGGATTGCATTGCGGCAATCGCTCCAGATAGCACGGATTCACTTAAACCTTCTTCATATAAAACAACATCTGGTTTAATGATTCCTCCACACGCACATCTAGGAACACCATCACTTTTTTGAACATATTCAACGGGATAGTAATGATTACATTTTTCGCAATAGTTTCTTAAGACAGAACCATGGATTTCATAAACTCTTTTACTGCCTGCAGCTTGATGTAAACCATCAATGTTTTGTGTGACAACACCTAAGCTTTTTCCTTTCTTTTCGCATTCTGCAATAAATTTATGAACAGTATTTGGTTTTGCGTCTAGATATAACATCTTATCTTTGTAGAAACGGAAAAATTCTTCTGGATTTTCTTCAAAGTAATGATGAGAAATGATTTCTTCTGGTGGTAATGCATATTTTTGATGATATAGACCATCTTGACTTCTAAAGTCAGGAATTCCACTATCTGTAGATACACCTGCACCTGTAAAAAATACAATGTGTTTAGATGTATCAATGATTTCTTGTAGTTGTTGTAGTTTATTTGTTTGTGTCATATTCTTCTCCTTCATATGTTTCTTTTAAATGATTTGCGATCGTTAGCATTTCATCAATGAGACTTTGTGGTCCAAGTATTTTGATTTGTTGATAATATAAGATCAACCAACTTTTTAATGTTGGTGTAATTGTTGTTTTGATACTGATGATTTTTTTCTCTTCTGTCGATCCTTTTTGAAGGAGTAGATTTTGATCACCAAATTCTTCTAATACTTTATTTTCAATTTTAGAATCGATTTGTAATGTGATTGTTGAAGCATTTCCATGATACATGTTCATATTAGTACGCATATAATCTTCAATGGAAAATTGTACAGGTTTATCTTTTTCATCTGTAATATGTAATTGATCCATTTTATCTAATCGATAATTTGTGAAGGATTGATGATTATGATCATAAAATACACAATAATATTTAGCGTTATTACTAACGATTGCATAGGGGGTTAAATGATAGATTTTTTGGTTTTTACGGTAAGTTCTTTTTTTATTTAAGGTGAGATCATAATATTGAAATTCAACAAATAAACAAGAAGAAATTGCTGGTAATAGAATTTCTATGTTCTTTAGAAAATCATCATTATCAGTTTTTGATGGTGAAATATAACATTCGGGTAATAGTTTTCTTTGATGAATGCTTAAAGTAGATTTGATTTTTTGAATCAATTCTTCACTTTTATTTTGTGAAAAAGCAGGGGATGAAGAAATGTGTTCAATTAATACTAATGCTTCACTATTCGTTAATGAATGGTCTAAATAATATGCATGTCCTTTGCCTTGACGGACATGTTGGATGTTTAGGCCAATTTCCATCAGAGCTTCCATACATTTATAAACCATTCTACGTTGTGAAGGAATGCCTTGAACTTGCAATTCTGCTAGGATTTCTGGTGTAGAGATTGGATGATTTACATCTGTTTGTTCTGATAATAGTTTATATAAAGCGATAATTGTTTCGTATTTTTTAGCGTTTTCCATATTTTTTCTCTTTTTTATTTATTGTACCTTTTTAGGTACAGTAAAACTAGTGTAGGAAGATAAAATAGTTGCATCGGAGGAAAACTATTATGAAAAAAAGAGATGCATTTTTATTAAATCATACATTTGTAATTGCAGGATTTGTATGTAGTTTAAATGAAAGAGAAAAGTTAGGAATGGTATTAGGCATGATTGCAATTCTTTTTTCTCAATATTCTTTAAGTCAACATGTATTAAAAAAAGATTGGATCAAGATTGCGATATTATCTTTTATAGAACTTCTTTTTAGTGAAATGAGTCGTTTAACATATTTTTATCCTTCTATCTATTTTTTATCCTTAGCTTCTTTAATTGTTGCGTTTACTTGGAATCATGCAGGTTATAAAGCGAAGGCATATGGAATGAAATGGATGCGTATTGTAGGGGTTGTATTTTTAATGAGTTCATTGGTCGCGCCATATCAAAAGTTTGGAATGATCAATACACTCTATATTGTTCTTGCGATATTTTTACCAAGTAATGTTTTATATTTCGCAAAACAGTGTTCTTATAATCATCTATTCAAGAATAGAAAAGTGAATGTGACTGTTGTAGAATAATAAACATGACAGATTGGCTAGTACGTACATTTGTTCATGACTATGAGAATATTCATGATGATAAAGTAAGATTTGCATATGGGTTCATGACAACAATCGTTGGAATCATTTGTAATGTATTCTTATGTGTAATCAAAGTGGTATCTGGAATGATGATTCATTCTGTAAGTATCATTTCAGATGGATTTAATAACTTATCAGATAGCTTGACATGTTTCATTACATTAGTTGGATATAAGGTCGCAAATAAACCAGCGGATGAAGAACATCCTTATGGACATGGAAGAATGGAATATTTGGTTTCTTTTATTTCTTGTATCATTATTTTTGTTGTGATATTTGAATTGTTTAAAGAAAGCGTAATGAAGATCATTCATCCAAATATCATTGTATTTAATAATGTTTTGTTTATGTTACTTTTATCTTCTATCTTAGTGAAGATATGGATGTCTTCTTTTAATCTGAAACTTGGAGAACGATTAAATAATTTGGCTATGAAAACAGCAGCACAAGATGCGAAAAATGATGTATTCACAACATTGTTATCTATTGTTGCGATGGTGTTATCTTGTGCGTATCCAAATATTCCATTTGATGGAATTGCTGGGGTATTATTATCTATTTTCTTATTTTATTCTGCATATGGTATGGCAAAGGAAATTACTGGCGCAATCTTAGGAAATCCAATTGAAGCAAGTGTTGCCAAAGAAATTGAAGAAGAATTATTAAGTCATCCTGATATCAAAGGAGTTCATGATTTAATGATTCACGATTATGGACCAAACACACATTATGGAAGTGCACATTGTGAGATGGATTCTGATATGGATTTTATGAAAGCACATGAAATCGTAGATGAAGCAGAAAGAAATATATTAAAAAAATATCATGTACAAATGGCATTGCATATGGATCCATTAGAGAAAGATACACCACGTTCTCTAGCATGTAAGAAAATCATTATCGATACTTTAAAAGAGATGGATGAAGATTGTAGTATGCATGACTTAAGAATTGTTCCTGGAAAAGAACATTTGAATTTGTTCTTTGATGTTGTTGTACCTTTTTCTTGTTCCTATACGAAAGAACAAATAACAGAAGCAATCAATCAAGCGTTTGAAGATGAATCTTATCAAGCGCATATTCATATAACCTTTGAACATGGATTTATTGCGAAAGGAAATAAAGAAGATGAGTAAATTGAAATCAAATTTATTATTAGCTTTGGCGGCTTTTATTTGGGGCATAGCCTTTGTAGCACAAAGTGTCAGTATGGATCATATTGGTCCATGGACTTTTACTTGTATTCGTAATTTTATCGCAGCAGCGACTTTATATATATTGATGCCACTTTTAAATAAGATGACAGGAAGCGAAGATAAATCTACAAATAAAAAAGAAATATGGATTGGTGGTATTTGTTGTGGGATTGCATTAGCAGTTGCGTCCATGTTTCAACAAACAGGTATTATTTATACAACAGTAGGAAAAGCTGGTTTTTTAACAGCACTTTATACAGTAATCGTTCCGATTCTTTCGTTATTTTTAGGAAAAAAATCAAAATGGAATGTGTATGTTGCGGTAGGAATATCTATTATTGGTATGTATTACCTTTGTATGAATGAAGATTTTTCAATTGCGTATGGGGATGTGTTGGTGTTGATTTGTGCGTTGATGTTTGCGTTTCATATTATGATCGTTGATCATTTTGTACAGAAAATAGATGGTATCAAGTTAAGTTGCATTCAATTTTTAACTTCTGGATTATTTTGTTTGATTCCAATGTTGGTATTTGAAAAACCTGATTTAACGAATATCTTTGCGGCTGCAGTTCCTATTTTATACGCTGGTATTTTATCGAGTGGAGCAGGATATACATTACAAATCGTAGGACAAAAGGGTGCTGATCCTTCGATTGCGGGAATGATCTTATCATTAGAATCTGTATTTGCGGCACTTGCAGGAACACTTTTATTACATGAAGTCTTAAGTCTTAGAGAATTGTTTGGCTGTATTCTTGTGTTTATGGCTATTATTTTTTCTCAAATACAATTTCAAAAGAAACATTAAAAAAAGAGGTTTATTCACACTGTATAAATGTGTGAATAAACCTCTTTTCGTTATTTCATCATTAACTCTGTGATGTTTTTTGCGTATTCTTTTGGATTATCAATTGTTAATCCTTGTGCTAATAATGATTGATCAAATAGAACAGAAGTATATTTCTTGAGGGTATCTGGATCATCTTTTTCTAATTGTTGTAGTTTTTCAAAGAGTGGATGATCTGGATTGAGTTCTAAGATCTTTACAGCTTTCATGCCTTGTCCTTTTGCCATTGGATCAGATGCTAGATATTTTTCCATTTCTAATGACATACCTTCATCCGCAACAACACAAGCAGCTTCATCTGTTAATCTTGAAGATAGACGAACTTCTTTTACTTTTTCTCCAAGAGAATCTTTCATTGTTGTTAGTAAATCTTTGTTTTGTTCGGCTTTTTCTTCTCTAGCTTTCTTTTCATCTTCATTTTCTAGATCAAGATCACCTTTATTAACAGATTGGAAAGGTTTGTCAGCATAATTCATGATAGTAGATGCAACAAATTCATCTCTTTCATCTAAGAAGTATAATACTTCATAACCTTTTTCTTTTAATTTACCCATTGCTGGTAGATTTTGAATGTCATCAATTGTCTTACCTACAGCGTAGTAGATTGCCTTTTGATCTTTATCCATACGATCTACGTATTCTTTTAGAGTAACGTATTTACCTTCTTTAGAACTTCTAAAAATCATGAAGTCTTGTAATTTGTCTTTATTCATTCCATAGTCTGAGAAGATGCCAGCTTTTAGATTTAAACCGAAATTCTCAAAGAATTTTTCATATCCTTCACGATCTTTTTCTAACATTTCTTTTAATGCAGAAGAAATCTTTGTTTCAATAGACTTAGCCATCATTTTAACTTGGCGGTCTTGTTGAAGAATTTCACGAGAAATATTGAGGTTGAGATCATCACTATCTACAAGACCTTTGACAAATCTGAAATAAGATGGAATCAAGTCTTTTACTTTATCCATGATGAATACATTCTTGCAGTAAAGTTCTAGACCTGGTTCGTAATCTGTATAGTAGAAGTTAAATGGGGTTTTTGAAGGAATATATAACAATGCAGTATAAGAGATATTTCCTTCTACAGAGTAGTGAATGACTTTTTGAGGATCGTCCCAGTCGTTAAACTTAGACTTGTAGAATTCATTGTAGTCTTCTGTAGAAATCTTTGATTTTTGTTTTTTCCATAATGGAACCATAGAATTCAATGTTTCTACTTCAGTTGTATCGATTGTTTTGTTTTCATCTGTTGGATCAGGAATTTGTTTTGTACATTCCATTTCAATTGGATAACGTACATAGTTACTATACTTTTTAATAAGTTCCTTAATCTTCCATTCTTCTAAATATTCAGAATAATTCACATCTTCCGTATCTTCTTTTAGATCCAATGTAATTCTTGTTCCATATTCTGATTTGTCGATTTCGGAAATTACATAACCATCTTCACCAGAAGAAGACCAACTATATGCTTTGTCAGAATTGATAGATTTTGTTTCAACAAGAATACGTTTAGCAACCATGAAAGCACTATAGAAACCTACACCGAATTGACCAATAATATCTGTGTCTTTCTTTGCTTTTTCAAATTGTTCACGGAATTCCGCAGAACCACTCTTAGCAATCGTACCTAGATTCTTTTCAAGCTCTTCATTAGTCATACCAATACCAGTATCTTCAATGATGAGTTGACGAGTTTCTTTATTTCTTGTGATTGTAATCTTGAGATCTTTTTTAGCGACTTTATTTTCTTTATCTGTTAAAGAAACGTAATGTCTTTTATCTAATGCATCAGATGCATTAGAAACTAATTCTCTAAGAAATATTTCTTTATTTGTATAGATTGAATTGATCATCAATTCTAATAAGCGTTTTGATTCAGCTTTGAATTGTTTCTTTGCCATTATATCTTCCTCCTTTAGCACTCTATAACGGTAACTGCTAAACATTTTAGTACGTTGATTTTAGAAAATCAAGATTCTGATATAAAAATGTATACAACTGATGATAAAATGGATATATGAAAGAAATAAATGTTAAAGAAATAACTGATAGTATCGCTGAAATGGCAGGTGAAATTGCTTGTGTTTATCATCCTGATATTTTGCAGGCAATCGTTGACAGTGCTAAAAAAGAAACGAATGATCGTTCAAAAGCTGTTATGAATATGTTAATGGAAAACGCAAAGATTGCGGAAACAGAACAGATTCCAATCTGCCAAGATACAGGACTCATGATAGTTTGGTTACATATTGGTCAAGATGTCCATCTAATTGGTGGCAGTTTAAAAGAAGCAGTAGATGAAGGGGTTAGAAGAGGATATTTAGATCATTATTTGCGTCTTTCTTCTGTCGATGATCCTTTATTTGATCGAACTAATACAAAAGATAATACGCCAGCAATTCTATATACTGATATCGTAGATGGAGAAAGTATTGAAATTGAAGTGATGGCAAAAGGTTTTGGGTCTGAAAATAAATCTGCATTAAAAATGTTAACACCAGCAGATGGTGTAGAAGGGGTTAAAAAGTTTGTTTTAGAGACCGTGCAAAATGCTGGACCAAATGCATGTCCACCATTTGTGATTGGTGTAGGGATTGGTGGAACATTTGATTCTTGTGCGAAAATGAGTAAAGAAGCTTTATTAAGACCAATTTCTAAATCTAATGCAGATCCTAGATATCAAGATTTAGAAGATACATTGTTAAAAGAAATCAATGAATTAAAGATAGGACCAATGGGTTTTCATGGAGAAACGACCGCATTGAAAGTGCAAATTGAATATGCACCAACACATATTGCAGGATTACCTATTGCGGTAAATATTTGTTGTCATGTTTGTAGACATGCAAAGAAGGTGATTTCATGAAGCATATTACATTACCATTAAAAGAAGCAGATATTGCTTCATTACATGCAGGAGATGCAGTGCTATTATCTGGAACGATTTATACCGCAAGAGATGCAGCACATAAAAGACTTGTTGAAATGATTGAACAGAATAAACAATTACCATTTAATCTAAAAGACGCAGTCATCTATTATGTTGGACCAACCCCAGAAAAACAAAATCAAGTCATTGGCTCTGCTGGACCTACAACTTCTTCTAGAATGGATCCTTATGTTCCTGTATTAGCGAAACATGGAATGAAGGCAATGATTGGAAAAGGAAGAAGAAATCAAGCAGTCAAACAAGCAATTCAAGATTATCAAATGATTTATTTTGTTTGTGCAGGTGGAGTTGGTGCTTTATTATCTCATTGTATCGTTTCTAGAGAAATGGTAGCATTTGAAGATCTACTTGCGGAAGCAGTTACGAAATTAGAAGTCAAAGATTTTCCTTGTTTTGTAGGAATAGATATACAAGGAAATGATATTTACGATATGGAGGAAGAGTGATGAATGTATATGAAAAATCTTTAGCGTTACATGAAAAGTATCGTGGAAAATTAAAAGTTGAATCAAAAGTGTCTTGTGAAAATGCAGAAGATTTATCCTTGGACTATACACCAGGTGTAGCGGAGCCATGTCGTAAGATTCATGAGAATCCTGAATGTAGTTATCAATACACAAATCGTGGTAATACAGTCGCTGTAATTTCGGATGGTACAGCAGTTTTAGGATTAGGTGATATTGGTGCAGAAGCTGCAATGCCTGTTATGGAAGGCAAAGCATTATTAATGAAAAAATTTGCGAATATTGATGCGTGGCCTTTAGTCATTGATAGTAAAGATCCAGAAGAAATCATCAAGTTTTGTAAGATGGTAGCCCCTTCTTTTGGCGCAATCAACTTAGAGGATATTAGTGCACCAAGATGTGTTGAAATTGAAAGAAGATTGATTCAAGAATGTAGTATTCCTGTATTCCATGATGATCAACATGGAACAGCGATCGTTGTATTAGCTGCATTGATCAATTGTTTAAGATTAAAGAAAGTAAAACCAGAAAGTCAAAAAGTGATTGTTTCTGGTTGTGGAGCAGCAGGCTCATCAATTATTCGAATGTTATATAACTACGGTTTTCATAAAATCTATGCATTTGATATTGATGGATGTGTTGATCCTGACAAAGCAGATTCTTACAATGATTTGAAAAAAGAATTATTACAATATGTAAATCTAGATCATCAACATTATGCTTCTTTAGAAGAAGGTATGAAAGATGCAGATATTTTTGTTGGTGTTTCTGCACCAAAGCTTGTCACAAAACAAATGGTTCAATCTATGAATGAAGGAAATATTGTATTTGCGATGGCAAATCCAGAACCTGAAATTTCATATGAAGATGTAAAAGAAGCAGGCGCTTATATCATTGGTACAGGACGTTCTGATTATCCAAATCAAGTGAATAATCTTTTAGCGTTTCCAGGATTATTTAGAGGTGCTTTAGATTCTTGCGCAACAAAGATTACAGAAGAAATGAAGATTGCGGCTGCAGTTGGTCTTGCCTCATTAGTTTCAGATGAACAATTAAATCAAGAATATGTCATTGTTTCTCCATTTGATGAAAGAGTTGTACCAACAGTCGCAAATGCGGTAAAAGAAGAAGCAATCAAATCTGGATTTGTGAGGAAATAAAATGATTGCAGGAAAATACATTCCAAAATTTGTAGATGATTATTGTGTCATGGATACAGAAACAACAGGATTAGATCCAAGAAGTTGTGAATTGATTGATATTTCTATTATGAAAGTTAGAAATGGAAAAATCGTAGAAGAATATAATCATCTAATGAAACCAAATAAAAGAATCAATTCTTTTATTACAAATCTAACTGGTATCACAAATGAAATGGTCAAAGAACAACCACATTTTTATGAGATTGCGGAAGAAATATTTTCATTTATTGATGGAGAATTTTTGGTTGGTCAAAACTTATCCTTTGATTTAAGATTTTTAAGTACTTTAGGAAATAGAGATATTCATAATTCATATAGTGATACGATGATGCTAGGAAGAAGATTGCTTCCTGATTTAAAACATCATCGCTTACAAGATTTATGTGAATATTATCAAGTAACACCTGGTACACATAGAGCGAAAGCAGATACATTTGCGACATATCAAGTGTATGAAGCAGAAAAGAAAACTTTCTTAGAATTCAAAGGAAACAAAGAAGGAATTATTGGTTAAGGCAGATTTACCGATAAAATGAAACTTTTATAGATGGAATATAATATGAAGAAAGCAGAGAGTTTTGAAGATATAATAGATTTCCATGTGAAGTTTGAACGTATTCATCCATTTCAGGATGGAAATGGTCGTGTTGGTAGATTAATTATGTTCAAGGAATGTCTGAAATATAACATTGTTCCATTTATAATCGAAGATTCACTAAAATTGTATTATTGTCGTGGGCTAAAAGAATGGAAAAAAGAAAAAGGATATTTGATGGATGCTTGTTCACTGACACAAGACACATATAAATCATACTTGGATTATTTTAGAATTTCCTATGGAAATAAGTAAAGAAAAAACAGGATTAGGAATCCTGTCTTTGATAGATGCGAATAACAAATTCAGCTGTGATGTCCATACCATCTAAAGCATTTAACTTTTCAATATCATCACTTTTTGTACGATGATAATAAGGTGTCATTTTGAATAAAGATAATAAAGTATCTTGGTTGCAATGGAATACATTAGAAATGATGTATTCTTTTTCTTTTATCATATTTGTTTCCAATGGTTTAATGACATTCTCATATGGCGTTTCATATAAAAACTCTTTTAATTCAATTAAATGTTTTGGACCAGGAGAAACAAATACAAATCTACCATCATTCTTTAAAACTCTTTCTATTTCATCTTTCGCAAATGGCGCAAAACATGTATAAGCCATATCACAACAATGATCTTCTAATGGTAGTCTAAAGATAGAACCAACGATATATTGTGTAGATGAATCACTCTTAGATGCATGTTTTAAAGCATCTTTACTCATATCAAATCCATATTTTTCATGAGCTTTGAGTTCTTTTGTATAATATCCTTCACCACATCCTAGATCACATAACGTATCAGGTTGATATTCTTCGCTTAAACGAACAAGTTCATTTTTTAAGAATGAATAACCACCAGAATTTAAAAATTCAGTTCTTGCTTGAACCATTTCTTTGTTGTCACCATGATCTACAGATTGTTTGATCAATAGATTTAAATAACCTTGTTTTGCGTAATCAAATGAATGATGATTTTCACAGATTGCACTTCGATTTACTTTGTTTAAAGTTTTATTACATATTGGACATATTAATTTCATGAAAGTATTGTATCATCTTTTCTTTGAAATTACACTTGACTGACTATCAGTCAGTGATATACTGCAAGTAATAGGAGGTATCTATGGCAGAGTCTAAAGATAGTGAAGAAAGAAGAAGTGAGTTTGTGGATGCAGCTGAAAAATTATTCAAAGAAAATGGAATCGTAGATACTACGATCAATTCAATTGTGAAAGAAATGAATGTCGCAAAGGGATTGTTTTATTACTATTTCAAATCTAAAGATGATGTAATAGACGCAATTAGTGATAAATATAATGAAGTTTTTAATGAGATGGTGCATGCATCTATGGATAAACCGACATATGAAGAACGTTTAGAACAATTCATTGATAATTGTATTGTATCTTTTAGAAATCTTTATGAAAAAGTAGATGATAGTGATGTGGATCTGATTCAATTATCTTCAAAATCCATAGAAGAAGCAAAGAACGCTACGATTGATGGATTAGAGAAGTTATTGAATGAAGGTGTTGAAAATGGAACGTATCAATTTACTCATACAAGATACTATGCAGATATTATCGTTGGTGGGATGATGACATTACTAAAAGAAAAAGAAGTACAAAACGAAGAAATCAAAAGTATCATATTAGATTTAATTCATAAATCTGGAAAGGAATAACATGTCAGAAAATAATAACAATAATAAAGACTTCTCTGAAAGAATGAATGCTTTTAAAGAAGAAGCAATGAAAGCAATGAAAGAAACAACAGAATCTATTCTAAAAAAGATTGAACTAGAAAAAAGAAAAGCAGAAATCAAAAGCGAGATTGGACATAATTCTAGAGAATTAAGTAAATCTTATGAAAAGCTTGGAAGACAATATTTCTCTTATAAAGAAGAACATACAGAAATTGGTGGAGAAAAAGAAACATTTGAACTGATTCGTTCAAAAGAAAAATTAATTGAATTGTTGAATGAAAAGCTTGATCAATTAGAAAATGAATAAGGAATGACTGTATCTGAGAAAGGTACAGTTTTTATTTGTGGAAAAGTTTAGGAATTGTAAACAAAAAGTTATGTAAAAACTATTGCATGAATAAAAAAAATATATATAATAAATCTTGGTTTTATAAAAAGTGATTTTAAGTTTAGTACTACTAAACAAGGAGGGCGAATGATAGACATAGGACATCGAATACGACAGTTACGTGTGAAGAATAGTTTGACGTTAGAAGAATTAGCTTCTAGAACTGAACTAACAAAGGGATTCCTTTCACAGTTGGAAAACAATTTGACTTCACCTTCTTTGCAGACATTAGAAGATATTTCAGAAGCATTAGGAACGACATTATCTAGATTCTTTGCGGTAGAAAATGAAGAACAAATCGTTTTTACATCAGATGATGCATTTGTGGATGAACAAGAAGATTCAACGATTCATTGGATCATTCCAAATGCACAAAAAAATGAAATGGAACCAATCATCATTGAGCTAGAAGCGGGTGGAGAAAGTAAAGTCATCGAACCACATGAAGGGGAAGAATTTGGATATGTACTACGAGGAAGAGTATTACTTGTTCGAGATTCTAACAAAGATGGTGATTTGTTACGAAAAGGGGATTCCTTCTACATTCGTGGAGAGGAATCACATTATTTAAAAAATGATACGGATAAGAAAACGGTGGTACTTTGGGTAAGTACACCTCCAGAGTTTTAGTGGGAAGAGGAGATAGAAATGGCTAAAAAATTAATTGAAATCAAAAACATTGTAAAACGATTTGATAATCAAGTTGTATTAAAGGGAATCAATCTTGATATCAATGAAAATGAATTCGTGACATTGTTAGGACCATCTGGTTGTGGTAAAACAACACTTTTAAGAATCATTGCGGGATTTTTAGAACCAGATGAAGGACAAGTACTTTTAGATGGTGAAGATATCGCAACTGTTCCTGCATATAAAAGAGATGTAAACACAGTATTTCAACATTATGCTTTATTTCCACATCTAGATGTTTATGACAATATTGCTTTTGGTTTAACAATTAAGAAACAACCAAAAGATATCATTCACCAAAAAGTTATGAGAATGATTTCTTTGGTTGGTTTAGAAGGATTTGAACATCGTGATATTAACGCAATGAGTGGTGGTCAACAACAACGTGTAGCGATTGCTAGAGCGTTAGTCAATGAACCACAAGTGCTTCTATTAGATGAATCATTAAGTGCATTGGATAAAAATCTAAGAAAAGAAATGCAATTAGAATTAAAAGAAATTCAAAGAGAAGTTGGTATTACATTTATCTTTGTTACACATGATCAAGAAGAAGCATTAACAATGAGTGACAAAATCGTTATTATGCGTGATGGAATTATTGAACAAATTGGTTCTCCTACAGAAGTGTATAACACACCAATTAATGAATATTGTGCAAAGTTTATTGGGGATTCAAACATTATTGATGGAACAATGAAGCAGGATCGTTTAGTATCATTTGATGGTGCAGACTATGTTTGTGAAGATTATGGATTTAGTGAAAATGAATCTGTTGATATTGTAATTCGTCCTGAAGATATTGATATTGTTCCTAGAAATAGAGGTTTATTGAATGGTGAAGTAAAATCTGTATTATTTAAAGGCGTTCATTATGAAATCGTAGTAGAAACTTCATCTGGTACATCTAAAACAGTTGTTATGCATGTAACTGGTGAACATGATGTAGTTAATGAAGAGGCACATGAAAAGTTATCTGCATCTTCTTTCTATATGGATGTAGAAGACGTAGCGAATATTACAGATGCAGATATCATTGCACGTGCAAATGCACAGGCTTGGAATGATGAAGATGAATTTATTTCCATTCCAAATGTTTTATATGATTTGAAAGCAGAAGAAGGTAGCTATGAATGTACATTTGAAACTGCTGCTGGAACAAAAATTAAAATCATGATCTTTGTTGTAAAACCTGTATCTGTTGAAGATGCTGAAAATGAAGAATCTATTCAGGCATTTAACTTTACAAAGTCTGTAGATGAAATCAAAGAATCTGTTGCGCTAGATACGGATTTGATTCGTTGGGCAGATGCTTACGCATGGTCTACAGAAGATAATTCTAGAGTTGAAATTTGGGATGTTAAGTATGATTTTGACGATGAGAATATCGTAGAAGGTGATTACCCAATTACATTCTCCACGCAAGGTCGTGAATTGAAATTAGAAACAACAGATCATCATGAAGTTGGTGAAAGAGTTGGACTTGAATGGAACCCTGAAGACATTCATGTTATGAGAAAGATGAACTAGTATGAAATCCTTTTCTAAATTAGTGTATCCATATATTGTATGGATGATTGGATTGATTATTGTTCCAATGTTGATGATTGTTTTGTATGCATTTACTGTGCAGGGAAATAGTGTGCTTACATTAACATTCACTTTTGATAACTTTCTAAGATTTTTCTCTGATTCAATTTTTCCAAGTGTTTTATGGAAATCTTTGAAGATGGCATTTGTTACAACGGTCATTTGTATTTTGGTTGGTTATCCAACTGCTTATTTTATGGCAAAACAAAGCCCTAAATCACAAGGTTTAACAGTACTACTTGTAACTTTACCAATGTGGATCAATATGCTTGTTAGAACTTATGCATGGAAGGGTATTTTAGGTAGACTTGGCTTATCTAGTGAAATCAGAGTTTATATTGGTATGGTATATAACTTTTTACCATTTATGATCTTACAAATCTATACAGCTTTATCTAAAATTGATACTTCATTGATTACTGCAGCACATGATTTAGGTGCAGATGAAAAACAAACATTCTTACGTGTAACTTTACCATTATCTTTGAGTGGTGTTGTATCTGGAATTACACTTGTATTCTTACCTGCAGTATCTTCATTCTTCATTCCTAAATTATTAGGTGGTGGACAATATGTATTGATTGGTAATTTGATTGAAGATTACTTTGTTTCTACAGGAGACTGGAATTTTGGCTCAGCAATTAGTTTAATCATGGCCGCAATTATTTTACTTTCTATGTATATTACTAGAAAACTAGATAAGGAACCAAAGGAGGATTAACATGAAAAAGAAATCAAATATCTTTTCTAAGATCTATCTTGGAATCATTCTTGCATTCTTTTATTTACCAATTATTTATGTTGTCTTCTTTTCCTTTAACCGTTCTAAGTCATTAACAAAGTTTACTGGCTTTTCTACAAGATGGTATGAATCAATGTTCCATAACCGTTCAATTATGGAAGCTATCTGGTATACAGTCATTATTGCGGTATTAGCGACAGTGATTTCGACATTTGTAGGCACGATTACTGCGATTGGTCTATCAAAATCAAAGAAAGTCGTAAAAGAACTTGTTACGCAAGTTAACAATCTTCCAATGTTAAATCCAGAAATCGTTACAGCGATTGGATTTATGTTATTGTTTTCATCTTTAAGAATTCAAACAGGATTTATGACAATGTTATTAGCGCATATTGCGTTCTGTATTCCATATGTTATTCTGTCTGTTATGCCTAGATTACGTAGATTGGATCCGAATATCGCGGAAGCCGCAATGGATCTAGGATGTACGCCAATACAAGCAATGTTTAAAGTTATTATTCCACAGATCAAAGGTGGTATCGTTGCTGGAGCACTTGTTGCCTTTTCTATGTCATTTGATGACTTCGTCATTTCTTTGTTTACAACAGGACCTGGTGTATCTAACATATCTATTTATGTTTATTCTAATGTAAAGCGTGTGAATCCAACGATCAATGCGTTGAGTGCAATCATTGTATATGTGATTACTGCAGTATTGATTATTGTGAATGTTGTTCCTGTGATTCGTGAAAGGAGAAAGAAAAAGAATGTTATTGAAGAAAATATCTAAGATTCTTTTGGCTGGTTCTGTTGGATTTGTTTTGACAGGTTGTGGAGATTCTTATGCAGAAGTAGAACAAGTCATGGATGCCAAAGAACAATTTGGATGCAATGTATTGAATGTTTATAATGCGGGTGAATATATTGGTGAAGATGTTATTTCAAACTTTGAAATCATGTATAACGCACGTGTGAATTATGATACATTTGAATCAAATGAAATCATGTATACAAAGTTATTAGGTGGATCTTCATATGATGTTATTGTTCCTAGTGATTACATGATTGAAAGAATGATTTCTGAAGATATGTTACAACCATTAAATCAATCACAACTCACAAATAAATCTGATTTAAATCCAGATGTAGTCGCTATGAGAGATACCTTTGATCCAGATGGTGTTTATTCTGTTCCTTATTTCTGGGGGACAGTTGGACTTGTTTATAATAAACAAATCGTAGACGAAGAAACAATCAAAAAAGAAGGTTGGGAAATCTTAAGAGATACAGATTACAAAGGTGATATTTATTTCTATGATTCACAACGTGATGGTTTTATGATTGCGTTTAAAGCATTAGGTTATTCTATGAATACAGATAATGAAGATGAAATCAATGAAGCATATCAATGGTTAAGAGATATGAATAATACAATGGAACCTTCTTATGTAACAGATGAAGTTATTGATGGCATGGTGAATTATGAAAAAGCAATCTCTGTTATGTATTCAGGAGATGCAGCTTATGTTCTAAGCGAAAATATGGATATGGCATGGATTGAACCAGATGAAGGTACAAATAAATGGGTCGATGCGATGGTCATTCCAAAGAATGCTTCTTGTGCTGGTTTAGCCAATGAATTCATTAACTATGCAATCAGTTATGATACACAATTAGCGAATTCAGAATATGTTGGATATACACCTGTTAGAAAAGATGTAGAAGAATATTTATCTGGACCAGATGGAGATTACTTTGAGGTGAGTGCTTATTCACCAAGATCTGATGGAACAAATGATGAAACATTCCACTATAATGAAAAACTCACAAAACAATTAAGTGATTTGTGGAATAAAGTTAAGATTCAATAGAAAGGGGTAGAAATATCCCTTTTTTCAGTTGTAATATAGAAAACGAGGGGATATGTTATGCGTCGTCAATACCATTTAGATATGACACAAGGCAACTTGTGGAAGAATATATTTTTATTTTCAATACCATTAATGTTAACGAATTGTTTGCAGATGATCTTTAATGCAGCAGATACGATCGTAGTAGGAAAGTTTTCAGGAGAAATAGCTTTAGCTGCAGTTGGGGCTACAAGTAGTGTTATTTTTTTGTTGATTTCATTATTCAATGGATTAGCTGTTGGAACAAATATCGTTGTATCAAAGTACATTGGAGCGAGGAACAATCAAAAAACATCGCTTTCTGTACATACATCGATTTTTCTTTCCATTTCGTTTGGACTTTTGTTAACGGTGATTGGAATTGCTTTCGCAAAACCTTTATTGATCTTTATGAATACACCAGAAAATCTGTTGTATTTTAGTATTCAATATATGCGTATTTATTTTGGTGGTATTTTATTTACAATCGTTTATGATTTTGCCACAGCAATTTTAAGATCTGCTGGAGATACAAAACGACCACTCTATTATTTGGCGATTGCAGGTGCTTTGAATGTTATATTGAACTTGTTGTTTGTAATCGTATTTCATATGGGAGTGAGTGGTGTTGCGATAGCCACGGTCATTTCTCAAGGTGTATCAGCATTTCTGACGATATATACATTAATGCACGAAAATGACGCAATTCAATTGAGAATCAAAGAAATCAAACTAAATGTAGATATCGCAGAAGAAATCTTAAAGATTGGTGTTCCAGCAGGAGTTCAAGGACTTGTGTTTTCATTTAGTAATGTTGTTGTACAATCTAGTTTAAATTCGTTTCATGATAGTAATTTGATTGCAGGCAATAGTGCTGCTCTAAATCTAGAAAACTTTGTTTATATAGGTATTGATTCTTTTAATAAAGCGACTTCAACATTTACTGCAGCGAATGTTGGTTCTTCAAATGTAAAACAAATTAAAAAGATATTATGGACAACGATGTTATTAGATGTGTGTTCAGGATTTTTGATTAGTTTCATTCTTTATTTCAATGGAAATCTCTTTTTGAGTATGTATACAAATTCAAATGAAGTTATCTTTGATGGAATGTATCGTTTATCATTTGTTACATTGTTATTACCAATTCAAGGAATTGGAGATTCTTTTATTGCGTCTTCTAGAGGGATGGGGTATTCCTCTATTCCTACTTTTGTGATGCTGGCTGGTATTTGTGGTGTGAGATTGATATGGCTTTTTACTGTGTTTACAAGCATTCACTCTTTGACTTCTTTATATCTGTGTTTTCCGATTAGTTGGACAAGTACGGGTATCCTAGAGGGTGTGATTTGGTATCAGTGCTATAAAGATTTCAAACAAAAACAAATATAGGTACAAAAAAAGCTCTCGATTGAGAGCTTGATTTGTTTAGTGGTGGGGACGATGGGACTTGAACCCACACGGTGTTGCCACCACCGGATTTTAAGTCCGATGCGTCTGCCGATTCCGCCACATCCCCATGTATTCTTGGTGTGGAGGTGCCTGCCGGGGTCGAACCGGCGCTCGCAGAGTTGCAGTCTGCTGCCTTACCACTTGGCTAAGGCACCACACGTTTAGTGCTTAATTAGTATATAAAAAAATCAAACTATTTGCAAGAAGAATTTTTATTTTTTTACAAAAAATTGTAAGAAATTTTGTGAAATTGTGATTGGAACAAAGTACAATAGTATATATAGGGGTTTGAAACATGGTAGATAAGATTACATTAGCGGAATTACAACGTATCATTGAAGATAGTGAAGCTGCTGAATTACATGATTATATTGAAGAAGTGAACGCAATTGATATTGCGGTATTATTAGAAGATTTAGATGATAGAGAATTATGGAAACTTTGCCAATTATTGGTGGATGAAGATCTCGCTAAGATCGTAGAACAATCTAGTGATGAACAAAGAGTACGTATTGCTGGTACTGTTCCGAATGATGAATTGATTGAAGTTTTTGGGTATATGCAGAAAGATGATATCGCCGATTTAATTGGTGATATGAAAATCGTTCAAAGAAAAGCTTTGATCAATCAAATGATGGAAGATGATCGTAAGATCATTCGTACATTATTAAAATATCCAGAAGATTCTGCAGGTGGTATCATGACCACTGCGTATATTGCCTTAGATGAAGAACTTACCGTAACGCAAGGTATGGAAAGAATTCGCCAAATTGCGAATAAATCTGAAGTTTTAGAAACAATCTATATTGTGAATCATTCCCAAGAATTAGTCGGAGTTGCTAACCTTCGTTTGTTTTTAACTGCAAAAAAAGATACTTTATTAAAAGATATGATGAATACAAATCCAATTTATGTACATCCTGAAGATGATCAGGAATATGCTGCAAAATTGGTAAGTAAATATGATTTAAATTCTATTCCTGTAGTAAATAATAGAGGTTCTATTTTAGGTATCATTACAGTTGATGATATTATTGACGTTATTGTTGAAGAATACAATGAAGATATCTTAGAAATGGGTGGTGTATCTTCTGAAGAACATTTGAATACGACGTTAAGAGAATCCATTCGTTTAAGATTGCCATGGCTATTGATTAATTTAATGACAGCTTTTATTGCGAGTTTAACTGTTAAGGCTTTTGAAGCAACGATTGCTCAAGTTGTAGCGTTATCTGCAACAATGACTATTGTTACAGGAATGGGAGGGAATGCAGGTTCTCAAACACAATCTATTTTAGTTAGACAATTATCACAAGACAACGTATCTTTAAAAAAATACTATAAATCTTTTCTAAAAGAAATCGTATTAGGAATTATCAATGGAGCAATTAACGGTGTTATTACAGGTATCGTTGTTGGTTTTATTTATCAGAATTTTTATTTAGGAATCATTATATTGATTGCGATGATAGGAAATATGGTCGTTGCGGGTATCTTTGGATTTTTGGTTCCAGTTGCATTAAAGAGGTTAGGTGCAGATCCAGCAGTTGCTTCTTCAATCTTCATTACGACTGCAACCGATGTTTTAGGTTTCTTTATATTTTTAGAATTAGCGAAATTATTTTTACCATTATTGGTATGAAAAATATGATTCTTTTGTGATGTATCAATATACTTCAAAATAAATGATAAGAAAAAAGCACCTACATCATATTGTGTAGGTGTTTATCATCTTTTTTACTTTGATAATATTTTTCTAATGGTTTCATTGTCGTACATATAAAATTTCAATGTATCTACAGAATCAATTTCTTTGTCAATTTGTGAAAAATAAGAAATGATTTTATGCATTTCTTGAGAATATTGAGGATTTACTTGTACATTTTGGTGATGTGCTAATGCATCAAAATACATGAAAATAAGTGTCCACATGATTTCAAAACAACTATCTTCGATCCAAAAGTCACTATTTTGAAAAGGTGGAACATATTGATGTAACAATTTCTCGATAATTTGTAGACCATCTTGAGAGCTTAACCAAATATCAGTATAAGAATAATCAAAGTCTTTCATGAATGCTTCATTGAAATAATCATAAGCATCCCCATGTACGATATGTAATGGAATGTCTTGCGGAAATTGTGGATATAAAAATCTTTGAAACATCGCAATGACTTCTTCTGAATTTTCTACAACGGTAATTTCTTTGACATTTGGATTTAACATTGCCATATAGATGAAATATCCAATCCCTAAGCCAAATGTTAAAACTTTACCATGAGCACGAGAAGCAGGCACATTATTTGTACTAGCTTCGCTTGGTGCATCAATCATCCAATCTTGATCATCTTGAAAAAGATAAATGGCTTCAAAGTTACTATCCATTGCGCGTAGTTTCATCCAATCATTTAATTCTCTGTTTGGATCTTTTTGAATTGCATCAACATTAAATAATTCTCTGCCTGCAATCTTATTTTTTTCGTATGAGAAATGTGTATCTTTGATTAAATCTAAAGATATATTTTTGTGATATGGACTTTGTTCCCATTCTTTTTTGGAAAGGAAAAGAGAAGGCCATTGTTCTTCTTCACATTGAAATTCTGCAAATCCTGCTTCACACAATTCTTTTTGAACGGACTTTTCTTCTGCTTTTGTAACATGCATTCCAACAAATTCATTTTTGTTGTCATTATAGATGTTATATCTACAACGATCTAAGAAGTTTTCGATTTCGTTTGTTAATTTTATTTTCATGTTAATATCCTAACATAAAAATAACAGGAATGATTCCTGTTATTCGTGATATAGGGCAACAATTGGATCTAAGTTTGCGGCCTTGTAACTTGGCAACATTCCAAATACGATACCGATGACCATAGAGAAGAGTACCGATAAAATGGATGCTGGAATACTGATAGAAACAGGTGTTCCATTCAACATGGAAATGAGTTTCGCTAAACCAATGCCACTGATAACCCCTACGATTCCGCCAATTGAAGTTAATACGACAGCTTCTGTTAAAAACTGTAACATAATCGTTTTCTTTTTTGCACCAATTGCTTTTTTGAGACCAATTTCTCCGGTTCTTTCTGTGACAGTTACTAACATGATATTCATAACACCAATGCCACCTACTAGTAATGAGATAGCTGCAATCCAAATCAACATTGCGTTAGTGGATTGTGATAAGGATTGAATATCTTTTGCTTGTTTTAATAGATCTTGAGCTTTGTATTGGATAGTTGAATTAGAAATTGTTGTATTTAAGATGTTTGCAGCTTCTGTTCCAACGGATGTCATATGAGATGTTTGATCGACTTTCAATAATACACTTTGTGGTTCATCATATTGATAGAAGATTGGCCATGTTTCTGTAGGAACATAAATCTTAGAACCACTATTTTGGTTGTAAGTATAATAATCATCAATGGTTTCCATTGTTGCACTGAATTGTTCTTTATCTGTACAAATTCCAACAATTGTGAAAGGGGTAGATGATATTTCAATTGTTTTACCAATTGGATCTTCATCTGGGAATAAAAGTAGTGCAGTTGTTTCATCTACTACAGCAACTTGCGTGTAATTTTTGTTATCGTTATCTGTAATACCTCTACCTTCCTTGATTGTTAAACCAGCACATGAGAAATAATTTTGTTCAACACCGATGATATATCCACCATCTAAAGATGTATTATTTCGATAAATCATTTGGTAGTTTTGACGAGAACGATAGAGTGTTACATTTTCAACGTGTTCAATATTTTTTAAAGAATCTAATGTATCTTGAGAAACAGTAGTTAGACCATTTGGGATTCCTGCATCAAAAGAATATTCCCATTCATCTTGATATAACATGACTTTAACACTGTTATCGCCAGAACCAATTAAGTTCTTTTCAATTTGATCGTTTGTACCTTGAATCGTCGAAACGATAGCGATGATAGAAGCAATACCGATAATGATTCCAAGCATTGTTAAAAAGGAACGCATCTTATGTCCGAAGATTCCTCGGAAGGATAAACGAATATTTTCAATCATAAGCTTCCTCCATATTCTTTGTTTTTGTTCCTTCTTTTGCGTTTTTACTATATGCAAAAGCAATGTAATCTGTCTCGCTAATACCATCTGTAATTTCTACCGTATCACCCCATACGATGGATTTTACAGTGACGTATTGTTTAGTGAGCTTTCCATTTTCTTCTTTCATGACATAGTATTTTTTACCGTCTTGTTTAACGTATGCTTTAGATAACCAAATGGAACTAGAATTTGTTGTGTTTGTATTTAATGTCACTTCTAAATAATCTCCATTTGTTAGAGTTGAACTATCTTCAACATAAGCTTCAAAAGAATAATAACTAGCATTTGGATTGCCGCTACCATTGTAGTAATTACTGTTAGTAGGGATTGTATCAATGCTGGAAATTGTCGCTGCGCATGCGGAGCCATTTGTCCAACTATATGCGGAAATCTCGTCGCCAACTTTTATTGTATCTAATAATAATTCACTGATTGTTCCTTCAATATAAGAACCATTTCCACTAGAAACTTCAATGAATGCACTTCCGTCAGTTGGTGGATTATTTAAATCTCCAACTTTGCGAACGACACCATTTCGTTTTGCACGAACAACACCATCTGTTAATAGATTTTTATTTTCTTTTAGAGATAATTGTGCTTTTCTAAGATTTAAATCTAATGTCTTTAATTCTTGTTTTTTATCACGAATGGCTTTTGCGAGTTCAACTTCAGAATAACCGCTTTGATCTGTTACATCTTCTGTTATTTCTTCTGTATCTTCTTGTATTTCTTCATGTTTTTGTTCTTCTTTAGAATGGGTTACAAGAGAATAAGTGTCTCCTTCGTTTTCAACTGTTTGTGCGAATTTATTACATTTGATTTTCCAAGAAGAATCAATTTCATATGTATTATCTTCATTGATGGAATATAAATTGAATACAAAATATGCATTTAAATCTATATTATCTTTAAATAGTTTTCCGTATATGACGCCTGCATCTACATTTTCAATCGTAGTTTCATCTGTTAGATTGAAAATATATGGATTTTCTTTGGAGCCAATCAGAATTGGCTCTTTTGAGGCATCATACAATTGCACATCACTTGTTGAATATTCATTTTTTGAATCATTTGTAAATGTATATTCTATCCAATAGGATTTTGTGTTTTCGTTAGCTTCTTCTGTCCATGTTGCATTTTCAATGTTTGGAGCATCTTCAGGCACTTCAGACTCGTTATAATAAACTTTATAAGAAGTGTAGTAGTTTTCTGCCTGTTCTAAGCTGACGATATATGGAACATATCCGTTTTCATCTTTTTCTGGAATAGAAGGTACAGGTAGGGGGATAGGGTCAGGTGTTGGGGTTGGATCTGGTGTAGGGGTAGGATCGGGAATTGGAGTTGTTTCTAATAACTTTTTTAATTGATGCTCTGCAAGTGTAATTGCATTTTGTGCTTTTTCTACTTCTAATTGACTAGAATCAACAGCAGCTTGTAATGAAGTTAGATCATAGGAAGCTAATGCATCACCAGCATTTACACTTTGTCCTTGTTGTACATAAACCTTAGTGATAACTTTACTAGTATCATAGTAAATACTTTGAGTATCAGAAGAGGATACAATACCTGTTGTAGTGCTAGAATCTCCCCAATAACCTGTATTTAAGGAGGCAACAGAATTGACTTCAATCGTTGTTGCGTTATCAGAATAGATTTTGATTCCAATAACACTTCCGATTGCGATGGCACTAATAGAGGTAATCAAAACGACTTTTTTAGTTTTAGGTTTCAT
>CAVLCI010000004.1:0-61383 GCA_963661415.1 Bifidobacteriaceae bacterium
TGTTTGTTAAGGATATGAAAATAAATTGAATATTCACATCTCGCAAGGAACCAAGGAGTTAGTTGGCCAACAGCGAAAAAGATAGCTATGGGTAATACAGCTCGTAAACCAAGAACATTTAAAGGTGTATCTTGCAAAAGTCAATATTTATGAAGAAGCACGAGGCGATTTGCGCTCCGTGCTTAATGAAATATTCTAAATTTTGTGTATCATTTGTGTATCACGGAAAATAAAAACCGCTTATTTATGCGGTTTTTAAGTGTTTAGTGGAGCTGACGGGAGTCGAACCCGTGTCCAAGAGTAGTCCCACATTCAAGTATCTACAGTTTAGTTCACTGTTCTATAAGACAACGACTATGACAATGAACGAACGATCGTTGAATTTGTCTATCAATTTTCATGTATTCTCTATAGACATGAAGAATACCTTATCCACGTGGTCCTGGCATACCAGGTGCGAATCATAATCAGTGGCCGACTATGAAACTGTGCAATGCTGCGTATACTTTACGACTTAGGCAAATGCGTAGTTAACGTTATTGTTAGCGTTTAAATTTAGTTGATGATTAGGTCATCACTCCACTGCAACTCGAATCAAACATAAACCTGTCGAAACCATGACAACCCCATGTGTGATACATTTGTAATATATCATGAATAACAGAAAAGGCAAGTGTTATCCTCTCGTTTTCATTGCCTTTTCCATTTCTCTTTTCGCATCACGAATCTTATCTGATTGACGTTTATCGTAAAGTGTTTTACCTTTCGCTAAGGCAATTTCTAGCTTCGCTCTACCATTTTTCAAATACATTCTAACAGGAACTACCGTATATCCTTTCATTCGTATACTATCGTATATTTTACGAATTTCTAATTTATGTAATAAAAGTTTACGGTCTCTTTCTTCATCTACATTGAATATATTTCCATAACTATAATTGGAAATATGCATTCCTTTGATCCATGCTTCTCCTTTATAAATTGAAATATATGAATCTTTAAATTGTACTTTTCCTGCACGAATCGATTTAATTTCCGTTCCTGTCAATTGTATTCCACATTCATATCGATCATCTAAGAAATAGTCATGTGAAGCTCTTCGATTGAGCGCTACTGTTTTTTCTTTACCGCTTCTTTCTGCCATTACTTCTCCTTCCATTTCTTCTAGAACGAACGTGTTTTCTAGATGTTGTTTTTCTCTTATTATTTTTATTTGTAAAAGTTTTTCCATTTTTGCCAACTAAAACAAAATCAATTTGTCCTTTTAATTTATTGGCATCTAAACAAGTTACTTTAACTTTCATTCCAACACGATAAACTTTATGATTTCTTGCACCAACTAGTTGCATACGGTCTTGATCATAGCTATAGTAATCATCTTTCAATGCATTCACACTTACTAATCCTTCTACCGTATTTTCTAGTTGTACATAAAAGCCATATGCTTGTACACCTGTAATGATACCTTCTGCCTTTTCATGTAAATGATCTAACATGTACTCAGCTTTTTTCATATCATCACAATCATATTCTGCATCTGTACTTTCTCTTTCTCTTAAAGAAGATTGTTCAGCTGCTTCTTGGCATTTTTCTTCATCTAGTTTTCTTTGTTGCAAATCCAAGCATTGTTCAAAAGAATACTTTCTTAACATTCTATGAACGACTAAATCAGGATATCTACGAATTGGAGATGTGAAATGTAAGTACTCTTCTTCGGCAAGTCCAAAATGACCAACACATGCACTATCATATACAGCTTTAGACATGCATCTTAATAACATCATACTGAGAACAGGATATTCTTCAAAATCTTCAATAGAACTCAAATATCTTTGTATTTCATTTGGATAAATATCACCTTTAGATAACACTAATTTATGCCCCATCATTTCAGAAACACGAATGAAATCCTTGATTCTTTTTGGTTGTGGTTCTTCATGAATACGATAAACACTTGGTATCTCCTGCCACTTCATAAAGTTGGCAACACATACATTTGCCGCAACCATGCAGTCTTCAATCATTTCTTCCGCATGTCCTCTTTCTCTAGGACGAATATCAATTGGATGTCCATTTTCATCAACAATGATTTCACTTTCTTTGGAACCAAATTCAATAGCACCTTTTTGTGTTCTATGTCTACGAATGGCGTCCGCACAATCTCTCAAATCAAAAAACAAAGTACCTAAATGTTCATATTCCTTTTGTAACGCAATATCACCATCTAATATTTGATTGACATGATTATAAGTCATTCTTTCTGTAGAACAAATAAAAGAAGGATAGATTGAATAATCTGTGATTTCACCATCCTGATTAACATTCATATCACATGTTAATGTTAATCTAACAACATGAGGATTTAAGGAACAAATACCATTGCTTAATTCATGAGGAAGCATTGGAACGACACGATCTGTCACATAAGTAGAACACCCTCTTTTAAAAGCTTCTTGATCTAAAGGCGTACCTTCTTTTACATAATGAGATACATCCGCAATAGATACTTTTAAATTGTATCCATTTTTTGTTTTACAAACAGAAACCGCATCATCAAAGTCCTTAGAAGAATCTCCATCAATAGTAACCGTGTTAATCTTTGTAAGATCTGTTCTACCTTTCTTTTCTTCTTCTAAAACAACTTGTGGAATTTCATGCACCTGTTGCATGACTTCTTCAGGAAATTCAGGTTGAATATCATGATCCAAAAGAACAGATAAGATATCAACACCAGGATCATCTTTATAACCAATTTCCTTAACAACCTGTACAACCATTGGCTGTTTATAAGAAACAATATCACATACGACCTTCATTCCATCAATTGGAACAAATTGATCAGTCAACATAACTTTGATTTTCTTTGATTGTAACTTTTCATCATCTGGTATCAACGTCAAACCATGTTTTGTATTGATATATGTACCAATGATATGATTTTTAGCTCTTTTTAATACTTTGATGACTTCCCCATAAGATTGCCAAGGAGAGCATTTTACTAATACTACATCACCATGTAATGCACTATTTTGGTCTTTTGAATCAATGCGAATAGACTCTTGATTTTCAAAATCAATAAAACCCATTCCAGCTTTATTGATTGAAATCTTACCTTCTACGATATATGCTTGTTTTCTATTTTGGTATTGACCACCTTCTGCTTTAAATAAAAGATAATCTCTACATAATTCATCCAAAGCATTTGATAATTCATCTCTTTGTGAATCAGAATGCATATTAAAAGCGTCTACAATATTTGTAAACTTTCTTTTTCCCTTTGGATGCTCCTCAACATATTTTAATATTTGTTCTTTTAACTCTTCCATCATAAACTTAAAATAAAAGCCGGCAAAACCCGGCACTTTCTTAGACGATACGAATGATAATAACCAATGCAAAGAAAATAATTCCAAGCACTAAAGTAATATTTGAAATGACCTTTTCAGATCCTCTTTCTTTTACATTTGCAAACAAGTTTAATCCACCATTTCCAGTGAATGCACCTGACATACCATCTGTTTTACCACTCTGCAATAATGATAATACAATCATTAATGCAGATACAATCATTAAAATTGCATCTAGCATGAATAGCTCCTTTCGTGCGCTTTTAGATTATAACACTGCTTAATTATTCATGCAATGTCAACCACCATATGAACAACCAGTATCACAACCTTTTGCGGCATTCTCTTGTTGTACTGTCTTAATTTCTTTAATAGATTCACTTAATGTATTTTTAAGATTATCTTTTCTTTCTTGTGTCCAATAATCTTCCGGAGATATTTCATCACTATCATTTGTATTACTTTCTCCATTCCAAGCTTGAATCTTTCCATTATTGATAAATAATACTAATGGCATATAGATTAATGGTTTGCCATCATTTCCATATAAAACAACATCTTCATCACCAGATTCATTCTGATCAATCAATAATTGTGCAATTTCATCATAGAAATCTCTATCTTCATCTTTATCTATACGAATATTGTAATAATACGCTCTTGTATCTTGTTCTTCTAATACTTCATTCAACATAGGAATATATGCTTGGCACCAAGGACACTGAGGAAAACTAAAATATAAGATGCCTGTTCCATGTTCAATAAATGTCTTCAAATTATCTTTCTGCATCATATCAAATTGATTTTCACTTGGTAAATCATCATAGATATCTGATAATACAACGTCTTCACTGGAAGATGTAGATGTAGTAGTTGTATTACTACTTATATTCTGACTAGAACATCCACTCACCATTAATAACAAGCTTAAACCAATTAAGAACTTTCTTTTCATTTTAAAACTCCTTTAATGCGTCATATTCTATAGATGTTCACACAAACATGCAAGCAATATGATTACGCAACCACTTTATGATCATCAGATAAATAAATGATACGATCCCCCATTGCTTTAGCGAATTGTTCATCATGTGTTGCGATAAGCATTGTTTTTCCACTTTTCTTTAATGCAATTAAAAATTCATTTAACCATTTTTGATTTTTAGAATCTAATGAAGCTAACGGTTCATCTAAAATCAATAAATCAGGATTCTGTGATAATACACATCCTAATGCAACTTTTCTTTTTTCTCCACCACTTAATTGATAAGGTGAACGATCTTTTAATCTTTCTAAATCTAATAAATGTAAGATATCATTAACACGCTGATGAATTTCTTCATCACTTAAATTCATTTGTGATGGTGCAAATGCGATTTCCTCATATACATGTGTAGAAAATAGTTGTACATCACTATTTTGAAATACATAACCTATCTTTTGGTGAAATTCTTTAGAAAATTTTGTATCTTTTAAAGTTTTCGCATCAATTTTCATTCCTTCAAACCAATAATTTCCTTGAAACTCAAAAAGTCCATTACAAACTTTTAATAACGTTGATTTTCCACAACCATTATTGCCCATCAAAACAACACATTCCCCTTTTTCAATGGATAAAGAAACATGATCTAATACAACTTCTTCTTCATATGCATATGTAATATCTTCTAATTTTACAATTTCCATATCTATCTCCCTATCAAAAGAAAAAGAAACAATTCTAATATCATCATGATTAGTACAATATAATCTACCTTCTTCAATTGAAATTTCATATGATTATAATAAATCCCGTTAAAGCCTCTACATTTCATTGCATCATTCATATCTTCACTATATTTCATTGCGCGTATAAATGTCATTCCACCAACATTCATCATGGAACGATCCTTTTTTGGTAACTTTCCAATCATTCTACACTTTAACGCAATTAATATTTCTTTGCATGTTTTAGATAACATAACGATATATTTAAATGTCATATCTAATGTCATAATAAAAATATCTGGAATATGTAATGTTTTCAAACAAGAAATGATTTCATTGCTCGTATGATACTCATTATAGATATAAATCAACGATGAGCTTAACAACACTTTCAATGTAATGCGGATAAAAGTTTTATAATGACCAAGAAATAATGTTGGTATTAATACTAACGCACAAAAAATACCAGCTGTCATTCCACCTTTTACAATTCTTGTCATGATTACACTATTCATCATACATAATACAACCATTAATAAAGCTAATAAAACATATGTAAATAACATATTGGTTGATAAAGAAAGACATAAGATCATTTCTATCACAAACAATAAATCGATCAGTGCATTCTGTTCATATCTTTTTGTATTTATTTTTTCAAATCTTTGAATTGAAGCAAGTACTTCAAGAATCGTACGATCAACAAAAGCCGAACTAGATTTTTCGGCTTTGTATTGTTCTTCTTTTGTTAACCAATCTGGAATATCGTTCATGCGTTCTTCTTTTTCATTGTTGAAATCATTTTAAATATGATAATTAATAATGCAACACCAATGATTGCACTTAAATAATATGTAAATACTTCTGGTAAACCATTCAAAGAATAATCAGGCATAATAGATTCAAAAGAAAATCCATTTTGCATACCACTAGGAATATAACCAATCTGTTCAATTAATTCTTCATTGCTCCATTCACCCCACGCAGTTCCTTGTGCAATTAAACCTAATGGGACACAAACAGTTAAAATAGCTAATAAAAGATAAACAGGTCGATTTGTTTTTACTTCATGATTTACTAAGTTTGGCTTTGTTTGATATAGATAAGACAATACACCTGTTGTAAAGATTGCTTCCACAAAACCAAATAATACAAGATGTTCTGTTAACATTGCAGGAATACTTACACTTAAACTATATGGACAATACAATGCATTTCCACTTGCATCTTTAAATAAAATTGGTTGAATGCCAAACTCAATTGCCGCAAATAATGCCGCAATATTAATCGCAACATAAGAAGCAATGAATGCAGAAACCAAATTACGAGATTTCTTTTCACTTCCTTTTGTTAACAACTTATATAAATAATATCCAACATAAGGCAATACAAATGCCATATTAAAACAATTCGCACCAAACGCCAGAATTCCACCATCGCCAAACAAAACCGCTTGTATCAATAGTGCAACACTGACCGCAATGCAAGCCGCATCTGGTCCTAATAGTATCGCAAGTAATGTTCCACCAATCGCATGGCCAGAACTCCCTCCAACAATTGGAATATTAAACATCATCGCTACAAAGCTAAATGCTGCTCCAACACCAATCATTGGTAAATGATCCTGATCCATATGTTCTTTTAAATTTTTGCTAGCTTTATACCAAACAGGTGCCATTGCCACTGTTAAAACAGCGCATGTTGATGGCGATAAATAATTCTCAGGAATATGCATTATACTAACCTCCAATAACCACTTATTATTAAAACATTTAAAGTAAACTTTAAGTCAATATCAAAATTTTAACATATTTCAAAGTATATAAAAAGAGATATAAGATTTCTCTTATATCTCTTTTGTAAATTCAATTTTAGAATGAATTATTCAGCTGAAGAAAGAGCTTTAACATTGTAGAAAGCTTTTCTTCCACGGAATTCAGCAACATCGCCAAGTTCTTCTTCAATTCTCATTAATTGGTTGTACTTAGCAATACGGTCTGTACGGCTCATAGAACCAGTCTTGATTTGACCAGCATTTACACCAACTACAAGATCAGCAATTGTGCTATCTTCAGATTCACCAGAACGGTGGGAAACTACAGCTGTGTATTGAGCTTCCTTAGCCATTTCGATAGAATCTAATGTTTCTGTTAATGTACCGATTTGGTTAACCTTGATCAATACAGCGTTAGCAACACCAAGTTCAATACCCTTCTTAATGAATGTTGTGTTTGTAACGAATAAATCGTCACCAACTAATTGAACCTTGTCACCAAGTCTGTCTGTTAGCTTTTTCCAACCTTCCCAGTCGTTTTCAGCAAGACCATCTTCGATAGAAATTAATGGATATTTCTTTGTCCATTCTTCGATCATATCGATCATTTCATCAGATGTCTTTTCACCTTGTCCAGACTTAGAAAGTTCATATTTACCTGTTTCTTCATTATAGAATTCAGAAGAAGCTAAGTCCATAGCGAAGGCAATATCTTCACCTAGTTTGAAACCAGCAGCTTCAACAGCTTCCTTCATTAATTCTAGAGGTCCTTCATTCTTGAGTTCTTCTAGAGGTCCAGAACCGTTAGCTAATGAGGATGGAGCATAACCACCTTCATCACCTACACCTGTATCATAACCATACTTCTTTAATACTTTCTTTAAAGCATGGAATGTTTGTGCACCCATACGAACTGCTTCGTGGATGGACTTAGCACCAACAGGCATTAACATATATTCTTGGCAGTCAACTGTAGAATCAGCGTGAGAACCACCATTTAATACGTTCATCATTGGAACAGGTAATACTTTACCATTTGTTCCACCAATATACTTGTATAATGGAAGACCACAAGAATCAGCAGCAGCTCTAGCAGCAGCTAAAGATACAGCAAGTGTAGCGTTAGCACCTAGGTTGCTCTTGAATTCTGTACCATCAAGATCGATCATTGTCTTATCAATCAAAGCTTGATCAAATACATTCAAACCAAGAACAGCTGGAGCAATCTTTTCATTTACGTTAGCTGTAGCTTTTAATGTTCCCTTACCATCAAATCTTTCTTTGTCACCATCACGAAGTTCAAGAGCTTCTCTTTCACCTGTGGATGCACCTGATGGAACGATTGCACGTCCCCATGCACCTGACTCAGTTGTTACTTCACATTCTACTGTTGGGTTACCACGAGAGTCTAAAACCTCACGTGCGTGTACTTCAGCAATTGGATCTACAAAATTAGGCATCTTATAATTTCCTCCTATGATTACCTATATTTCAAGAGTATAAAACTCTATGAAAACTTACTTAGTTGCGTCAACTAATTCTTTGAAAGAATCAACTTTCAAGGATGCACCACCGATTAATGCACCATCAATATCTTCGCAAGCCATATATTCTTTAATATTATTTGGCTTTACAGAACCACCATATTGAACTCTTACAGATTCAGCTGTAGCTTCATCATATAATTCTTTAACTGTATCTCTTACAAGCTTGCAGCACTTTTCAGCTGTTTCAACATCAGCGGATTTTCCTGTTCCAATAGCCCAAATTGGTTCATATGCAATAACGAGCTTAGAAACTTCTTCACTTGTTAGACCTTCTAAAGATTCTTTGATTTCAGTAGAAACAACTTCAGCTGTCTTTCCTGCATCATATTCAGCTTCTGTTTCACCTACACAAAGAATAGGTGTAATATCAGCAGCGAATAATCTCTTAGCCTTAGCTGCACAATGTGCAGATGTTTCTGCATAATATTCTCTTCTTTCAGAGTGACCAATAATGCAGTAAGTAACACCTACTTCTTTTAACATTGGTACAGAAACTTCTCCAGTATAAGCACCAGAATCTAATTCATTGCAGTTTTCTGCAGCAACCTTAATAGCACCTGCATTTTCAACTGCGATAGCTAAATCGATATATGGAGCACCAATACCATATTCAGCAGCTTCATTACCTGTTACATAACCTTTGATACCTTCGAAGAATTCTTTTGCTTCGCTAGGTGTCTTATTCATTTTCCAGTTTCCGAAGATAATTGGTTTTCTTGCCATGTCTATATTACTTCTCCGGGATAATTGCTACACCCGGTAACTCCTTTCCTTCCATGAATTCTAGAGATGCACCACCACCTGTAGAGATGTGTGAGAACTTATCTGCGAATCCAAGATTCTTAGCAGCACTTGCTGAATCACCACCACCGATGATTGTAGTAGCACCTTCAAGAGATGCAATTGCCTTACAAACTTCGATTGTACCATTAGCGTATTCTGGCTTTTCAAATACACCCATTGGTCCATTCCAGAATACTGTCTTAGCACCTTCTAGTTGCTTTGTGAACAATTCAACTGTTTCAGCACCAATATCTAATCCTTGGTAACCATCATCAACTTGTCCAGCCTTAACTGTCTTAATATCTGTAGCGTTGTCAAATGCATTTGCTTCAACTGTATCTACAGGAAGGAATAATTTTCCTTCTCCCTTTTCTAAGAATTCCTTAGCTAGATCTTCTTTATCAGCTTCTAATAAAGAATCACCAATCTTTCCACCCGTAGCAGCAGAGAATGTATATGACATACCACCACCGATAAGAACCTTATCAGCAATCTTTAATAAGTTTTCGATAACGCCGATCTTGTCAGATACCTTAGCACCACCAAGAATTGCTACGAAAGGTCTTTGTGGATCATTTAATGCTCCACCAAGAACATTAAGTTCCTTTTCAACTAGGAAACCAACAGCAGCACAACCTTCTGGTAAGTTGCTAGGAATACCTACTGTAGAAGCATGTGCTCTATGAACAGAACCAAATGCATCTTCTACGAATAAATCACCTAAAGAAGCCCAGTATTTTCCAAGTTCAGGATCATTCTTTGATTCACCCTTTTCATAACGAGTGTTTTGCATAAGAACGATTGATCCATCTTCTTGAGCCTTAACTGCATCTTCAAGTTCAGCGCCACGAGTTGCGTTTACAAACTTAACTGGAGCGCTTTGTAACTTAGCTAAGCATTCCGCAACAATGCTCATATCATTCTTAGCCTTATCTTCTTCAGTCTTAACCTTTCCTAAATGAGAAAGTAATAATACTTTAGCTCCATTTTCTGTTAAGTAGTTAATCGTTGGAAGTGCAGCTCTGACACGATTATCGTCAGTAATTACACCATCCTTGTGTGGAACGTTAAAGTCTACACGAACAATGACATGCTTTCCTTTAACATCCAGATCTTTTACTGTAATCTTAGACATGTAAAAAAATTCCTCCTAATTTATGTCATCATTATAACACTCACTCAACCCGTTGAAAAACACAAAAAACATTTTTTGTGTAATAATTCACGAATTTTCTTTAGAACTTCACAAATCATTCACTACAATTTAATTTGAAAGCCTTTTCAAGTGTTATCTCTAAAAAAGGAGAAGAAAATTTTTCCTCCTCCATTTCATTTTTTAGTTATCTGCCCAGTTACAGATTTCATAGTACAACTGTTCATAAACACTTGCAGATTGATCCCATGATACATCTGTTGTCATAGCACTCTTAACAAGTCCCTTCCATCCTGGTTTATTTGTATTGTATTGTTCTACGGCCCATCTTAGTGTATAGACCATATCATCTGCATTTGCAGCCCAGAATGAGAAACCATTACCTTCACCTGTATATTGGTTGAATGGTTGTACAGTATCTTTTAAACCACCTGTTTCTCTTACAACTGGTAAAGATCCATAATGCATCGCAATCAATTGTCCAATACCACATGGTTCATAAAGTGATGGCATTAAGAATAAATCACTACCTGCATAAATTAAATGTGCAAGATCTTCATTGTATCCACAATAATAAACTGCCTGTCCTTTGTATTCTTCTTCCATCCACTTAAATGCATTTTCAGCATTTGCTTCACCAGTACCTAATACAACAAATTGAACGCCCATTCCCATGATTTCACGAATTCTATCTGTGATCATGTAAATGCCTTTTTGGTTTGTTAAACGAGATACTAAACCAATCAAAGGTTTCTTATCATTTTCTTCTAAACCTAGCATTTTCTGTAATGCTAGTTTATTTGCTTTTTTGCCTGATGCATAAGAGCGAACATCATAGTTCTTAGATAATAGCTTATCTTTTTTTGGATTCCATAAATCAACATCGATACCATTGACAATGCCCCAAAGATCACCTCTACGATATCTCAAAACGGCATCCATTCTTTCCCCATATGTTTCTGTTAAGATTTCATTGGAGTAAGTAGGAGAAACAGTTGT
Source organism: Bifidobacteriaceae bacterium (assembly GCA_963661415.1). Taxonomy (GTDB): domain Bacteria; phylum Bacillota_I; class Bacilli_A; order Erysipelotrichales; family Erysipelotrichaceae; genus Bulleidia. Next base: position 11,311 of record CAVLCI010000004.1, read on the forward strand.
AATCTTATCCGCATAAACGATACCAGCTTTCATAAATGAAATACCAGAATCAAATTTAATAGAACCATCATCAAAATAGCTATAATCTAGTCCTAAACATGTAGGCAACATATCAACTCCAAAGTTTCCTTGGAAAGCCATATTATGAATCGTATAAACATGTTTGATAGATTGATATCTATAATCATCCGCATAACAAGCATGACATAATAATGGAATCATTCCTGTCTGCCAGTCATTAGAATGAATGATATTTGGCCACCAATCAATAAAATAGATCATATCTAATACTGCACGTTGGAAGAACGCAAATCGTTCACCATCGTCATCATAACCATATAGACCTTCTCTTTCAAAATAGCCTTGATGTTCAATGAAATAATAAACAACGCCATCTGCAGTTGCAGTGTAATATGTTGCTGGTTGATCGATCCAACCTGAATGAATCTGTATCGTGCCAAGTTTTGTTAGCTTGTCGTAATGTTTTTCAATAATTTTACTGTAAAGAGGAAGTACAACTCTAGCGTCATGTCCTTTTTGCACTAATGCTTTTGGCAAAGCACCAATAACATCTGCAAGTCCTCCTGTCTTTACAAATGGCAAGCCTTCTCCTGCCACGAAAAGAATTGATCTTCCCATAAAAACCTCCTTTAGATACGGTCTCTTCTCTTAACGTATACTGGTTCTTCTGCTGTTCCCTTCAATTCCTTGACATGATGAATAATTGCATATTTATCTACAATGACATGATCAAGTTTTGCACGTTCTCCAATATAAGCACCTGGGAGAATAATTGAATTTTTGATTACAGCGCCCTCTCTGATTGTAACATTTCTAGAGATAATGGAATCACTAACTTTTCCTTCAATGACACAACCATTAGCAATAACACTACCTGTAACGCTAGATGCCTTACCATAAATCGTAGGTGCAGAATCATTTGTTTGTGTGTAAATTGGCCATCCTGGTTTAAATAATCCTTTCGCAGTAGAACGATCTTTCAATTCCATTGTTACTCTGAAATATTCTTGTAATGAATTCACACATCCAACAAATCCTTTGATGCCATATCCAGTAACTGTCAATTCTTCCAAAGAATCATTTAAGATATCTCTAAACCAATACAATGAAGAAGTTTCAGCTGCTTTCTTAACCAATTTAATAAATAGATCTTTACTTAATACATAAGCTTCTAAAGATACAGAAGCATTCTTTTTCTTACCACGATTGTATCCAATTTCTGTAACTTTCTTTTCTTTATCCAATGTTAATGTATCACAACCTAAGAAACGTTCTTTTGCCTCTGTTGTATTTGTATAAAGAACTGTAATATCAGATTTTGATTCAATATGTTGTTGTAAAACATTTGTAAAATCCAAACTATATACAAAATAACTTGGAGCAACAATGACATATGGATTACTATCTTCTTCAATGTATTGCATATTCAAGATGTAATTGGCTATATCATTGTTATAAACTTCTGCCGCAAATGGTTTCTCACCATATAAAATTCTTAATTGTCCACGTTTTGAATTGATATTGTATTGTTGACCAGAACCTAAATGTGCATATAAGTTACGAGGTTTTTCTTTACAATATACATGAATATTATCAATTCCAGAATTTGTCATATTAGAAAGAATAAAGTCGATGATTCTATATCTTCCCAAAAATGAGATTGCAGGAACCGGTCTATAATCATCAAGACCGCCTACGTTAGCCTGGTTATTTTCAAAACTAATAATTCCTAATGCTTTCATGTCGGCCTCCTTACTCTGCATACTTCTTCGCAACAAGCTCAATATGTTCGGATTTACTAGAACCTAGAACTGCTCCTGGAGCAACTTCTACATCATCTGCTACAATACAACGCGTAACTTTTGCACCTTCACCAATCTTAGCTCCTGGTTGAATAACAGAGTCTACAACCTTAGCACCCTTGGCAATTTCAGCACCTGTACCAATCACAGAATTCTTTACATCACCTAAAACAATAGAACCTTGTGTAATATATGCATTGTTGATCTTTGCTTCTTCGCCAACAAATGTTGGTAATGAATTTACATTTTCTGTATAGATTTTCCAACCAGCATCTCCTAGATCCAATTGGTTGTTAGAATCTAATAGATCCATGTTACTTTCCCATAGAGAATCTACAGTACCAACATCTTTCCAATAACCTTTGAAACGATATGCTGCAAGTCTTCTATTATCATTTAAATATGTAGGGATGATATCTTTACCAAAGTCATGAGATGAATTTGGGTTCTTATCATCTGCTAAAAGATATTTACGTAATGTCTTATAGTTAAAAATGTAAATACCCATAGAAGCTAAATTGCTCTTTGGATGTTCTGGTTTTTCTTCAAATTCTTGAATCATGTCATCCTTGTCACAATTCATGATACCAAAACGTGTTGCTTCTTCTAATGTAACTTGAAGTACCGCAATTGTAGCGTCAGCTTGTTTTTGTTGATGATAAGCAAGCATCTTTTCATAATTCATCTTATAGATATGGTCACCAGATAAGATCAATACATATTCTGGATTTACACTATCTAAGAAATCAATATTTTGTGTAATAGCGTCTGCTGTTCCCCTAAAAACATCCAAACCTTTGTCGTCTGTTTCTCTTGGTGTTAAAACATATACGCCGCCATCATTGGTGTCTAATCCCCAGAACTGATCTTTGGCAACATATGCATTTAAAAGAACAGATTCATATTGTGTTAAAACACCTACTGTTGAAATACCTGAATTTGCACAATTACTTAGTGGAAAGTCGATGATGCGATATTTACCGCCAAAATGAACGGCAGGTTTCGCAACCTTTTTGGTCAGCTCATGCAAACGACTACCTCTGCCACCCGCAAGAATCATTGCTGCCATGTTGTTAGCTCTCATTATGATTTGCCTCCTGATTTCTATTTATGTTACCGCTTACATTATAATACACTTCTAATATTTTTTTAATGACTATTTCATGTTTTATTGAAATATTTGTAATAATTTCGAACAATTGATATAAAATACAAGCTTCCTGTAATCACAACTGTTCCATTTTGACATTGTTGCATTGCCTTTTGTATCGCAATCCTATAATCTTTTTCAACGATACAACCATCTACATAAAGATCATCTACTGTATCAGCTCTTTCATTTTCAAATTGTGTAATGATTAATACATCACTATTTCTTTTTAATATCGATGACATCTTATGTACTTCTTTATCTTTCAATGCTGAAAAAACACAATAGATTGGTTTCTTCAACACTTGCATCGATTCACACAAAGCCCGAATTCCTTCTTCATTATGTGCTCCATCAATCATCACAACTGGATCTTCATGTACCTTTTCAAATCTACCTTTCCAAAAGCTATTTCGTAAAGCCTCTTTTACAAATGTATCTTTGATATCAACCCCTAACATCTTAGAAGCAAGTAAAGCTAAAGATGCATTGTGATATTGATATAAGGCAATCGTAGGAATTTCATAGATTGTATCTTCATACGAAAAAAAATGATTTTCTTTTATCGAATAGGAACCTAAAGCAACCATTCGTGCATGTTTTCTTTGAATGTTTTTTTCGATGATGATTCTTGCTTCATCAGAAATATCACCAACAACACAAAGTGTGTTTGGTTGTACGATACCAGCTTTCTCATAAGCTATTTGTTGAATACGATTTCCTAACAAATTCATATGATCATAACCAATACTTGTAATCACACATAGATCTGGTCTTTTTATGACATTTGTACTATCTAGTCTTCCACCCAATCCTGTTTCAATGATTGCGTAATCTACCTTTTCATCATAGAACCAGCGAAACGCAATACAAGTATCAATTTCAAACATTCCTAGATGATATGTTTCTATTACTTCTTTCATTTCTAAAAGATATTTTTGAAAGATTTCATGAGAAATATAATCTTGATTGATTCGTATACGATCTCGATGTGTTACTAAATGTGGAGATGTGAACATCCCAACTTTATAACCTTGTGAAACTAAAATATCCTTTAAATAATTACAAGTACTTCCTTTTCCATTTGTACCTGCAACATGAATACAATGAATCTGATCTTGTGGATCATCATATATTTTTAAAACTGTTCGAATAGGAGAAAGGCCATGATTTTCATTTCTTCTTTTCATGACCCATTCTTCATCTATATATTCTCGATTTGCCAATGGATTGGCTCCTTTCCATGATTCTTTAAGAAAATATTTGTTTGTGAAAAATGCTTACATCCAAAGAAACCATGATATGCAGACAATGGAGAAGGATGTGCACACTCTAAAACAAGATGTTTTGATGTATCTATCATACTTGCCTTATTTCGAGCATTTCTTCCCCAAAGCAGAAATACAACAGGAGAATCTTTTTCATTGATTTTTTGAATCGTATGATCTGTAAAGATTTCCCAACCTTTTCCAGCATGAGAATTTGCTTTTCCTTCTTCAACTGTCATTACAGTATTCAATAAGAATACGCCTTGTTTTGCCCATGGCATTAAATATCCGTTATTTGGAATATAACATCCAACATCATCATGTAATTCTTTATAGATATTCAACAAAGATGGTGGAATCTTAATTCCAGGATTCACAGAAAAACACATGCCATGCGCTTGGTGTAATTCATGATATGGATCTTGTCCTAATATCACAACTTTAATATCGGAATAATCACATGCCTCAAATGCAGAAAAAACTTTGTCTTTTGGTGGAAATATCGTTTTATGTTCATAGGCATCATGTACAAATTGAGAGAGTGAAACAAAGTAAGGTTGTTGCCACTCTTCCTGTAAAAAAGGCCACCATTCATTATGATTCATGATAGAAACGGATCGTCCTTTCTACTCTTGATGATTACAATGATTGAAATCGCACCGATTGCGATGATACCAACACCAATCGTTCCATATAAGAACCAATTTGTTGTACGATTTGTATCACTTTTCTTTGTTGGTTCTACTTTTTCTGAATAAGACTTATGTGAGAAGATATTGTTCGCATCTGTATTTTCAATTCCACAATATACATCCACATCTTCTTCTACTAGTTCAAATGGTCTCGGTCCATTCTTTAAAAGAACAGTATTAAATTCTTTTTGATCAAAGTCATCCCCTAAAGCTTCTACTGCTTTATTTTCTAACAACTCAAACATCGCAACACCAACACCATAAGATAATAATACACCTGGATACTCTGTCATATAGTTATATAAAGATTTGGCTGATTCACTATTAAGTCCCAAGTTATCAAGATAACTTTCTACATCACTGATTGACCATCCTAATCCGTTAACTCCTAAATCTACAGCTGCATCCAAAACATAACTCATCTCATTATTTAATGTTTGATATTCACTTGAATATGTATTCATATTGGAAACTGACAATGCTTGTCCTTCCGCATACATCGCCCAACCTTCTTGATATCCCATCGAAGTTAGCTGTGTACGAATATTTGCTGGATTTGTACTGTAATAATAATTAAATTGAAATAAATGTCCTGGAAAACCTTCATGTGATAAAGTCATATAAAGATCTGTCGTATCAGAAATATTATCTCCATTCACTTTAATGACATTTTCTTGTACATCATCAATTGGTGGAGATAAGTAATAGGCAACAACACTATCACTCGCTACACTAGCATCTAAATATTTTACGTTGTAATCTACTTTTTTGAGTTCTGGGAATTCATCTAAATGTTGTTCTAGATAAGCTAAAACATCTTCTGCAGTTTCTAAATCGATTTCATCATTGATTTCATCACTATGGAGTTCAATTAAATCATATAAGGAAACAATCGTTTGATTCAAAAATTGTGTACAAATATCTAACATTGTTTCAACATCAGTATTCATACTTGTCTGATATTGTGCATATGCTTGATAATAGTTTGTTCCATCTTCTAAAGAACAAACATTATATTCACCATTTCTTGATCCTTTTAATTTCAACAATTCTTCTCCAACTTTTTGATATGCTGGAATATAAGAATTCAGTACAATATCACGATTCTTTTCTTTGTATGCCTTCTTTTCAGAATCACTTAAACCATCAAAGGCATCTACATTTTCTTCAAAGATACGAATCAATTCATTATCATCTGTTTTTTCAACAAATTTATTAATTGCATCTTCTGTATCTTGTAACATGGTATCTGTTAAGAAATACCCTTTTTCTGCTTGTTTCTTTGTAACTTCTAAACATTCATCCAAATAATCAGGTACAGTAGATAATACCGTCAAATAATCATCAAAATCTTCTTTTTCATAGAATGGAAATTCTGTAAATGTCGTTAACAAATTATCAATAACACCTGTAGAACTATTAAAAGCCCAATCAAAATATGGATAAGAATTCAATTGAATCTGTTGTGATAAATAAGCTTCAATTGTTTTATAATCTGTTTTTTCTGTATCCGTTAAAGAATCATAATCAAATGCATATAATTCATCTAAATACGCTTCATATTCTTCAATTGTTTCTTCATAATCATCCCAACTTGCATCTCCAATCGTAAGATCAGGTTTTTCAATCCCCAATTTCGAATAATCTTTCAAGGCAAAATGCATCGTTGTATAATCTGATTCCATCATTTCTTGAAACAATTTATTTTCAAAATCAGAAAAAGATTCCTCTGCATAAATTGGTGCACAAAACATTCCAATGGAAAGTGAAATACCAACTAACGTATTAATCGTTTTTTTCAAAATCATTTTCTTCACCACTGCATTTTTTATTTTTGGAATTCTTCAATAAATGAAAGTACTTCTTCCTTAGAAGGCATCACCCTTAATGCGCCTTTCTTTGTTGTTACTAATGAAGCTGCAGCGTTTCCAAGTTTTAACATTTCTGTCAATGTTTCTTCATTAAAAGAATCAATTCCATTTTCTAAAACTGTATTGATCATACATGCACAGAATGTATCCCCAGCACCTGTTGTTTCAATTGTCTTTTCTTGTAAGAATGCTGGATAAAAAACATGATGTTCTTTTGTGACTGCTTTTGATCCTTCTGCACCCATAGATAAACATATGAGTTTTAAATTCGGATAATCAGATTGTAGTTTTTCAATTGCAGCATCATAATTCTCAATTCCTGTAAACCATGTAATTTCATTATCTGAAATCTTTACAACATCCGCTTGTTGTAAACCCCAAGAAATCATTTCATGTGCTTCATCTAAAGACTTCCATAAAGGTTCTCTAAGATTTGGATCAAATGTAATGATTACCCCATTTTCTTTTGCGATAGAAACTGCTTTCTTTGTTGCGGCAATTACAGGTTCATCTGTTAAAGACAATGTTCCAAAATGAAATACCTTTGTTTCAGAAACCAAAGAAGTATCAATCTCATCTTCTCTTAAAGTCATATCTGCACCTGGATTACGGTAGAACGCAAAATCACGATCACCGTTTTCTTTTTTCAATACAAGTGCTAATGTTGTATGAATCTCATCATCATATCGTAAACCTGTTGTATCAATTCCTTGTTCTTGTACAGCTTTTGTTAAAAGTTGGCCAAATCCATCATTTCCAACTTTTCCAATAAAAGCCGTTTTTTTACCAAGACGTGTCAACATACTTAAAACATTACAAGGTGCACCACCTGGATTTGCTTCCAAAAGAGGATTTCCTTGTTCACTTACACCATTTTCCGTGAAATCTATTAATAGTTCTCCTAACGCAACTACATCATATTTTTTTTCTGTCATATATTTCTCCATTACCTATAGAACTATCTTACTATTTGAAACACAAAATGAAAAGAATGGAATCTTATGATTCCATTCCATCATTTAACATTCTTTCAAAGATTCTAATCGATAAAGCTGGAACTTCAACATGTGTTCCGATTTCTTCTCTTTCTTCACCAAACTCATCAAAAATACATTTCCAACTTGGTTCAAAATCATATTCTTTTCCAAAAAAGGATGGATTGAATACAACTCTTATCGCATCAATATGATGTTTTTTATCTTCCATAAAAATATCATAGAAAACAATACCACCATCTGAAACAGAAACCTTTACATGTTCCATAATTTCTTCTGTTGTATGTAATCTAAATTGTTTGTATTCTTTTCTTAACGCAATACATTTTTTTGTATACTCAATGATATCTTGATAAAATTCAGCTCTTTCCCAATCCATTTGATTGATCTTATCACCTGCATTATAACTGTTTCCATTATCATTCTTTGTACCACAAAATTCACATCCTGCATGTAAGAATGGGATTCCTTGAGAAACAAGTGTTGTTAATATCATCATTTTTTGACGTTCTTTACGCGTTTGACGATCTTCATTACTACAACATGCATGCATCTTGTCCCATACGGTTGCGTTATCATGGGTTTCTATATTATTAATTGTTTGATCTGGTTCTTCAAAGCGTTTGAATAATGGATCCCCCATGACATTGGCAGTGATTGCAGATAGCACAGAGAACGCTTGATCAGTATCTCCTGTAATATAACCACGTGCTGCTTTTTGATCATCACTTGTTTTCCCTTTCACGACATCTCTAAAAAAATCATTGAAATGTCCAATTTCAGGCATAACATTTTGATTCATGATAGAAGCTTTTTTCTTGTAATCCAACATTGTTGGCATATCCCAACCTTCACCATAAACCATAAAATCTTTCTTATATTTCTTGCCTAGATCATGAATTTGATTCATTGTTTCTACATCTAAAATACCCATCAAATCAAATCTAAAACCATCTACATCATATAAACGAACCATCGATTCAATCACATGAATCAAATACTTTCTTGCCATCGGTTTTTCAGATGCAAAATCATTTCCACAATAAGATCCATTGGATAAAAAACAACCTTCATTGTATCGATAATAGTAATAAGGAACTACACAATTAAAACAACAAGAATCTACATCATATGTATGATTAAATACAACATCCATATTCACTCTTAATTGATGTTTATGAAAACAAGAAACCATTTGTCTAAATTCAAGCATTCTAGAATACGGATCATCTGGATCTGTAGAATAACTTCCCTCTAAACTCAAATACTGCATTGGATCATATCCCCAGTTATAATTCTTATTTGGATGAAATTCATCAACAGTACAGAAATCATGAACTGGCATAAATTGAATATGTGTTACACCTAACTTTGATAAATAGTTTAATCCTGTAGGCATAAAATCATGCATTGTACCTTCTTCACAAAGAGAAACATATTTTCCATTTGTTTTTGTTCCAGTCTTTTTAGAACTTGTCATGTCACGAATGCTTGCTTCATAAATGATTGCATCTGTTCCACAAATCTTTCCATTCACTTTCGTTTTCGCAACTGTTTCAATAGTTTCTAAATTGATTACTGCACTCATTTGTGCATTTCCATTACTACTATACGCATATGGATCTAAAGACTTTACAACGATTCCATTTCTCTCTATCAAATAACAATATAATGTATGTTCTAAGTTACCACTAACATGTTTTCTCCATACACCTTTCTGACCTCTTTCCATTGGATATGTATGAATGACACCATTTGTATCAGTTTGTAATGTAATGGATACTGCAGTAGGTGCCCATAAGGCAAAATCAGTATATGTACGATGATAAGTTGCTCCTAGATCATCTCCATCATAATAGAACATACGATTGAATTCTTCTGTATTAACGATTAATCGAATTTCTAATGGTACGATCAAACCATGTGATTCACGTACCCTATAATTCTTTCCAAATTGAATATCTGCAGGAGAAGTCAGAACATATTTTGTTTTTGTTTCATGTTCTTCGACACTATAAACAATTAAATCGATTGATTCTCCTCCAGTTGCTAACAAGCTAAAATAATCACTTCTTCCACCATAAAAGTTTTTATTCATCCAGATGGTAATTTTTCCAAAATCATCTAGATATGCATACATTGCTGGCATAAAATCCTCCGTTTTTATTATTTTGTAAAAAAAATGGCAACTAAATGTTGCCATAATTCACTTAAAATTTCAATGGTTTAACGCCCCAGATTTCCTTTGCGTAATCTTCAATCGTTCTATCACTTGAGAAATATCCACTCTTAGCGATATTCGTCAAACACATTTTCGCCCATTGATGTTTATCTTGATACAATGCTTCAATCTTTTCTTGTGCTTTTACATAAGCATCAAAATCAGCTAATAAGAAGAATTCATCATTCTTGTTTGTCAATTCATTGACGATCAACGCAAAATCATCTAAATCACTAGACCAAGTTCCATCTACCAAGGAATGTAATACATTAGCGATTCTTTCATCACCATTGATGTAATCTTGACAATGATAGCTATATCTCATGTCATTCAATTCTTCCACTGTATGACCAAAGATTACATCGTTATCTCTACCAACAAGTTCATCAATTTCTACATTCGCACCATCTAATGTACCTAATGTAATTGCACCATTCATCATGAACTTCATATTACCTGTTCCACTAGCTTCTTTACCTGCTGTAGAAATTTGTTCAGATACATCTGTTCCAGGAACCAACACTTCACTCATTGTGACACAATAATTTGGTAAGAATACAACTTTGATCATTCCCTTTACATCCGGATCATTATTCACAACTTTCGCAACGCAATTAATCAATTTAATGACTTTCTTAGCGAATGTATAAGCACCAGCTGCTTTTGCGGCAAACAAATATGTATGTGGTTGCATTGTATAGTTTGGATCAGATTTGATTCTTTGATATCTATAAATGATATTCATGACATTCAATAATTGTCTCTTATATGCATGTAGACGTTTTGCTTGAGAATCAAAGATTGAATTTGGATCTACTTGAATACCTGTTTTATCCAAAATGTAAGAAGCCAAGATTTCTTTTCTTTCTTGTTTTACTTTTAAGAAAGCATCTTGTACTTTTGGATCATCCACATATTTCATCAAATCTTCAAATTTACTATAATCTGTTTCATATTCTTTTCCAATTAAATGATCTAAGAACTCTTTTTCTTGTGGGTTGTTATATAACATCCATCTTCTAGGTGTAATACCATTTGTTTTATTTGAAAAACGATTTGGGAATAAATGATAGAAATCAATAAACAAATCATCTTTTAAGATTTCAGAGTGGATCTTCGCTACACCATTGATAGAATGAGAACCTACGATTGCCAAATTTGCCATATGGACTGTATCATTTTGAATCACACGTACTCTTTCAACCATACCTTTATCATCAACACAATTTTCCCAAACATATTGTGCGAATCTACGATCGATTTCTTCAATAATCATCGCAATACGTGGTAATAGATTACGAATGTAGCCCATTGGCCACTTTTCTAATGCTTCTGCCATAACAGTATGGTTTGTATAAGCACATGTTTCTGTTACGATTTCAAATGCATCATCCCATGAGAATTGATATTCATCCATTAACACTCTCATCAATTCTGGTACAACTAAAACAGGATGTGTATCATTCATCTGAATAGCAATCTTCTTACCCAAATTCTTTAAAGAAGGATATTGTTTTAAATGAGATTCAACAATGGAATGAATACCTGCACACACAAAGAAATATTCCTGCATCAAACGTAAGTATTTTCCTTGTTCTGTAGAATCATCTGGATATAACTTTAAACAAATATCGTCTACCAAAGAAAGATAATCTCTTTCTGACATATACATTGGTTTGCTTGCTGGTTCTGCACTCCACAAACGTAATGTGTTTGTAAAGAATGTATTTGCTCCAATTAATGCCATATCATATGGTACAGCCATCACTTTTGTAGAATCACGATGTTCAAAATGCATTGTTCCATCTTGATCATACCAAGTATCAATATGTCCATAGAATTCAACCTCTACCGCATGTTTTGGTTTACGAATTTCCCAAGGATTTCCATAACGCATCCAATAGTCTGGTAATTCTACTTGTTCTCCAGCTTCATTGATTTGTTGTTCAAATAAACCGGAACGATAACGAATACAGTTCCCATTTAATGGAAGATTCAAAGAAGCACCAGAATCCATAAAACAAGCTGCAAGTCTTCCTAAACCACCATTTCCTAGACCTGGATCCAATTCTAAACAAGCAATTTCATCATAATCAATGCCTAGTTCTTTCAAACCATTAACGACCATATCGTAGATTCCAAGATTTTTTAAATTGCTCGTCAACATTTTTCCAAGTAAAAATTCAATTGAAAAATAATAAATTTGTTTTGACTTTGTTTGCTTGATTGCAACTTTTGTATCCTTCCAGTTAATATTGGCATAGTCTCTTACCATTTGTCCTAATACCATATACTTTTCTGTAGGATGTGTATCTTCTACTGCACAACCATAACTTTCAACGAGTCTTCTTTCATACTCTTTTTTAAATTCCGCTTTACTCTTAAACATTTATTTCTCCCTATTCTTTTTACAATGTAGCCAAATTGTTGCCCATGGCGCAAGATAAATTGTAACACTATCTTTCATTCCATGTTGATTTCCGTTCAAAAAAGATTTGATTGGTTTAGGATTACAAAGTCCGCTACCACCATATTTTTTACTTTCTGTATTTAAGATTTCAACATAAGTACCATTTTGAGGAACTGGAATATCATATTTTGGATATTCCACTGGTTTACAATTCATAATGCACACAATATATTCATCCTCATTTTCACGAATAAAGGAATACACAGATTGTTTCGCATTATCTGCATCAATCCAACGAAATCCATTATGATTAGAATAATCATATTGATATAAACAAGCATGTTTTTGATATAACATATTTAAGTCTTTAAAGAATTGATGAAATTGATCATGCATTGGATAATCCAATAAAAACCAATCTAATTCTTTATTTTCATCAAATTCTCTAAAAGAACCAATTTCATTGCCAATAAAATTCAATTTCTTTCCAGGATGTGCATACATATATGCATATAGATTTCTTGCCTGTGAAAACTTTGCGTCATAATCTCCCCACATTCGATCTAAGATCGTCTTTTTTCCATGTACATTTTCATCATGTGAAAATGGCAATAAAAATCTCTCAGAATAGAAATAATGCATAGAAAATGTAATCTTATGATGCTCATGCATACGATACAAAGGATCTGTAGAATAATACTTTAATGTATCATTCATCCATCCAAGATCCCACTTATAATCAAATCCTAAGCCACCATCTAATGTAGAAGCAGTCACTTTTGCGTAATCCGAACTATCTTCCGCAATCATCATGACATTTGGAAATTCTCGATGAATGTAATAATTCAAACGCTTTGTAAAATCGATACTACCTTGATTGATTCCACGATCTCGATTACCACCCCAATAAATCAAGTTACTTACCGCATCTACACGTATTCCATCAATATGATAGACATCACACCAAAACGCAAACGCACTCATCAAGAAAGAACGCACTTCTTCATTCCATAAATTAAAGTTCATTGTTCCCCATTGTGATTCTGCATTTTCGTGATCTGCATATTCATATAATGGTTCTCCATCAAATGCAATCAAACCAAAAGCATCTTTCACAAAATGAACCGGAACCATATCCATAATGATTCCAATGCCTTCTTGATGACATGTATTTACAAAGGATGCAAATTCCGTTGGATTTCCATAACGACTCGTTAAAGAATAATATCCACTTGCTTGATATCCCCAAGAACCATCAAAAGGATATTCACATAAAGGCATCATCTCAATATGTGTAAAACCATTCTCTTTCACATAAGGAATCAATTCTTCTTCTAATTGTTTATATGTATATGGATATTGTCCATTCTTTTTCCAACCACCTGCATATACTTCATAAATATTCATTGGTTTATCAAAATTTTTATCTCTTGATTTCATCCATTTTGTATCATTCCAATGAATATCATTTAAATTGTAGATTTTAGAAGCATTATTAGGTCTTGTTTCAGAATAAAATGCATATGGATCTGCTTTATATAAAATATCACCACGTCCTGTTTCAATACGATATTTATAAGAATCCCATTCATGAACATTTTCAATAAACGTACTCCAAATTCCCGCATGATCTGTTCTACACATCGGATGACGATGTTCATCCCATTGATTAAATGAACCAACTACTGATACATTTCTAGCATGTGGCGCATACACTGTAAAACGAACACCAAATACATGATTTTCTTCACAAACATGCGCACCAAAAAGACGATATGCCTCAATACAATGTCCTTCATGGAAGCTTTCAATTATTTTATTTTTTTCCATATAAACCTCCAAACCTATTTTATTTTATCAAAAAGAATGACTATCTGTCATTTTTTGAAAGCAGTCAAAAAAAGCCTCTTTTTAGAGGCTATTAAGACTAAGCAAGAATTGGTTTAATTGCTTCTGTTAAAGCATCTTTCTTTGCTTGTGCTTCTTTTAGATCAGCGCCACTTGTTGTGAAATAAGTTTTGATCTTTGGTTCTGTTCCACTAGGTCTAACAATTAGTACAGAACCATCTTCTAAATCATATCTTAAGACATTAGATTTAGGTAAACCTGTAGAGGCAGTATCTAAGTAGTCTGTAACTTTCACGATCTTATTTCCACCAAAATCACTAGGTGAATTTTCTCTAAGATCTTTCATAATACCAGCCATCTTATCCATACCAGATAATCCTGGGAATTCATATGCATCTACGACATTGAGATATCTACCATATTGTGCATAGATTTCTTCTAGTCTTTGTTTGATAGAGGATCCAATACTTCTATAGTACGCTGCCATCTCACAAATCAACATAGAACCAATGATTGCATCTTTATCACGTACATATGGACCAGCAAGATATCCATAAGATTCTTCAAATCCAAAGATAAAACGATCTACTTCACCATCTGCTTCTAGCTTTGCGATTTGATCGCCAATCCACTTAAAACCAGTTAATGTATGTCTAAGTTCAACGCCATAGTGTTCTGCAACCTTTTCCGCAAGTGGTGTAGAAACGATAGATTCCACAGCTACTGCTCTTTCAGGCATTGTTCCTTTTTCAATTCTACCTGCACAAATGTAATCTAATAAAAGAACGCCCATTTCATTACCAGAAACAAGTTCATAAGAACCATCTGGACATTTCATCGCAATACCAACTCTATCTGCATCTGGATCTGTTGCGAGCATCAAATCAGCACCTGTCTGTTTCGCTAATTCAACACCCTTTTCCATTGCAGCGTAGATTTCAGGGTTAGGATAAGAACAAGTTGTGAAATAACCATTAGGATATTCTTGTTCTGGAACGATTGTAATATCTGTAATTCCAATATCTTTTAAAACATGTGTAACTGGAACTAAACCTGTACCATTCAATGGTGAATATACAAGTTTTAAGCCAGCTGTCTTACATAGACCAGGTCTAACTTGTCTTGCTTCGATTGCTTCATATAAAGCATTCTTACAATCATCGCCAACAAACTTGATCAATCCTTTTTCAACACCTTCCGCAAAAGACATTACCTTTGCGCCAGTTAGTACATCTGTTTTTTGAATAGAATCATATACAACTGCTACCGCATCATCTGTCATTTGACATCCATCAGGTCCATATGCCTTATATCCATTATATTTTGCTGGATTATGAGAAGCGGTTACCATGATACCTGCATTACATTGATAATATCTTGTCGCAAAAGATAAAGCAGGAACAGGCATTAATTCATCATAGATACGAACAGAAATTCCATTTGCAGCCAAAACGCCTGCAGCTTCACGTGCAAAATTCCAACCTTTTAAACGAGAATCATAAGAAATCGCTACAGTTTGTGTGCCACCTTGTGTCTTTACCCAATCTGCAACACCTTGTGTAGCTTGTCTTACGACCCAAATATTCATGCGGTTTGTTCCAGCACCTAATGTTCCTCTTAAACCAGCTGTACCAAATTGTAAAGATACCGCAAAACGTTCTTTGATTGCTTCATCATCTTCTACAATGGAATCCAATTCAGTATTGAGATCAATATCTAATAGATCTTTTTCTTTCCATCTCTTATATTCATCGAGATATGTCATAATTATCTTCCCTTCTGTAAGCGTTTTCTTTTTCGCTTTTAAAAATATCAGCTTTTGTCTAGGAGCTGACAACCCAATGATTGAAAAAAGGAGAAGCAAGATGCTACTCCTTTTCATTCGCAATTACTTATGCAATTACTTTTTGTGCACGAAGTACATCTTCAATTGTCTTGACAGCTACATCTTCGTCTTCGCCTTCACAAGAAACTGTAATTTCGCTTTGTGTAGGAATACCTAAAGACATAACGCCCATGATGGACTTCATATTTACTGTACGACCCTTATAAGCAACTTTAACTTCGCATTTGAATTTGCTAGCAGCATTTACTGCAACTGTTGCAGGGCGTGCATGTAATCCAACAGGATCAATAACTGTAACTGAAATCTGTTTCATTTCGAATTCTTCCTCCTGATTCATTTACTAGATTTATTTTATTACAACGAGCATCAACTTACAAGCGTTTACATTTAAACTTTTGTTTAAAAGCTTTATCTATGCGCATAAATATCAAGAAATATCCCAATTGTTTCTTGCATACAACAACATCATATCTTTATATTTCTTTGCAAGTTTGTTTGTCAACACATCTTTTTTCACTCGAAAACACCATGCATCCTGATAATTATCTGGATCATTCATTCGACTCTTATCATCTAATCCAAGCCAATCTTGAATCTGTGCAATTGCGACATTCGATGGAGAAGCATACATGCATCTAAGCATCAATTCAACAACATCTTTTGAATTGCTACCTAGATATGTACACAGCCTTTGTACTCTTTCTTTTTCTACTTTACTCCAAGAAAGAAGTGTGTGATTATCATGTGTTCCAGTATAAACAACACTATTCTTTTCATGTTGGAAAGGCATATATAAAGAATATGGATCTTTCTCATCAAAAGCATATTCTAAAACACGCATACCAGGATATCCACTTTCTTGAATCATCTGTTTAAATTCATCACTCAAATATCCTAAATCTTCGATAATGATATCCACTTTTCCAAGTTGTTCTTCCATCTTTTGAAACGGTTTTAAACCAGGACCTTTTACCCAACGACCATCTTTTACTTCCCCTTCAAAAGGAATTGCGTAATAAGAATGATAGCCTTGAAAGTGATCGATTCGAATTACATTGCATCCTTTTAAAATATGTTTGATTCTTTTGATCCACCATGCATATTGGTCACGTTCCATATGTTCCCAATCAAACAAAGGATTCCCCCATTTTTGACCATTTGGCATACCACTGACTTCTTTCATCTGATATGTTGTTGTATCCATCAAAAATTGTTCTGGATTGATCCATACATCACTTGAATCAGCAGCGATATAAAATGGTAGATCACCTATGATTTGGATTCCTTTTTGATTTGCATATAATTTCATATCTTTTAATTGTTTATAGAATAAAAATTGAATACGCACATAAAACATCACAGAATCATATAGCCGATAAGCTTCTTTTTTTACTTCTTCTGATTGATGATTTCTAAGTTCTTGTGGCCATTGCATCCAAGAAGCACCATGATGATCTTGTTTGATTGCCATAAAGATTGCATAATCTTTCAACCAACTTTTTTCTTCTTGAATAAAAGATTGATATTCTTCTGAATACTTCCCACAAAGTCGATTACACGCTTTCTTTAACACTACATATCGATTTTCATATAATTTCCCATAATCAATATGTGTTACATCACTTCCCCAATCAAAAGATTCAATTTCTTCCTTTTCTAATAAACCATCTTCACATAAAAGATCTAAATCGATCAAATAAGGATTTCCAGCAAATGAAGATACTAATTGATATGGAGAATTCCCATATCCTGTTGGTCCTATTGGTAACATTTGCCAATAAGTTTGTCCTGCTTCTACTAAAAAATCAATAAATTTGTATGCTTCTTTTCCAAACGTTCCAATTCCATATGGTGAAGGAAGTGAAGAAACATGCATTAAAACACCTGCACTTCGTTTCATTTTATCCCCCTATTTATGATACGGTTCGTGATTTAAAATTTTAAATGCACGATAAATTTGTTCTAATACAATAATTCTACACAATTGATGAGGAAAAGTGTTAACAGAAATCTTCCATCTTTCATTTGCACGTTGTATTAACGCTTCACTTAACCCTAAAGATCCACCAATCACAAAATCAATCTTACTTTTTCCACTTGTGTGAATTGCATCTATTTTTTTACTTAAACTTTCTGAATCAATTTCTTTTCCTTTTAGATCCAATAAGATAACGTATTCATCATCTTTGATGCATTTCAACAATCTGTCCCCTTCAATATTCTTAACACGAATATTATCTGCTTCAGAATTATGATCCATTGTCTTTTCATCTTTGACTTCAATGATTTCTAGTTTTTCATATGGTTGGATTCTTTTGGCGTATTCTTCAATTCCATCACGCATCCATTTTTCTTTCATTTTTCCACAAGCAATGATGCGAATCATTTTAACACCACCTTAGAAGTATTCATTTCTCCATTTCTTTCATACACTACATCTACTTCTTGTCCACTTTCACTATTATATTGAAGTTTCTTAAAATCACTTTCTGAATTAACAGATGTTCCATCAATCTTTATGATACGATCACCATATTCTAAGATTCCACTCGCACAAGAATTCTCACGAACTTCAATCACAAATAAACCAGTCGTTGTATCTAACGCATATCCATTTTCATTCTTTTCATATGATTCCATATTCTCAAAAGAGCGCACACAAACATCAAATACCCCACGGTTTACAACACCATTCTTTTTGATTTGTTTATATACGTTTTCAACTTCATCACTGGATATTACATATCCCATATGCGTTGAAGAATCTTCTGGATGATGTGTAATGATACCAACTAAACTTCCACCTAGATCTACAAGCGCACCACCATACTGTCTTTCAGATAGATTCATATCCGTTTCTAACATAGAACATAAATAAGATGAATCTGCATGCATCAAATAACTTCCTAGATCACTACATACTCCAAATGAAGTCGTCATATTTCCGATGGAACTATTTCTACCACTGATACCAATGACATTTTGTCCTTTTTCAACTTCGTTATTTTCAAATGTAAAACCATCTACTTCAAAATCCACTTCACATTTCAATACACAAAGATCTGTGTCATTATCATAACCTACAACACTTGCTTCTTTTTTCGCTCCAGAATCAAATACGATCGTATTTATTTCATCTTTCACTTCAGAAACAGAAATGATATATAATTCATTCCCATCTTTTTCAATCACAACACCTGAATAGTTTCCTCGATTAGATTCAACACTCACGATATTCGCTTTTACATTTTCAACAACAGAAGAAATATCATTTGTATCTACTTTATTATGAATGACAACACTTCCATCACTATTAGATGAAGATAACCTATTGAGTTGAATGCTGAGAATGATATTCCATACCAATAAAACGCTTAACGCTACCAAGATCAGTTTCTTCATCTTGTTCTCCTTTTCGAATCATTTCATACTGCCCTGCAGCACATATCACCAATTCTTTATTCAAATTCTTTTGTTTTAATAAAACTGCACTAGAAACTTCTAATGCTTTGTCTCTTGTATTTGCTTGTTCACTTAAATGTGCAAGAATGACCATCTTTGTGTTTTCTGTTACGATTTGTTTTAAAACATCTGCACAATCTTCATTGTTTAAATGTCCATCATCACCATAGATCCTTTGTTTCAAAAATTGTGGTCTAGATGTATGCATCAACATTTCTACATCATGATTACTTTCCAATATGATCCAATCTGCATCTTTCATCATGGAAATATATCGTTGATTTACGTAACCTGTATCTGTAACATAAACAAGTTTTTCTATCCCATCTTCAATGATATAACCTGTTGTATTAAGTGCATCATGACTTAGCGCAATTGGTGTAATAATCAAATTATTAATTGTAAATTTCTGTAATGGTCGAACATGAAATGTATCAATATCATTGATTTCAACAGGTGAATAAATATCAATATCTTTGAAATGACGAATCTGAGATACATGATCTGCATGATCATGCGTAATGATCAATGCATCTAGATCATTGATTTCTAAATCTAATTCATGTAATGAATTTATTAAATGTTTTTTTGTTGTTCCACAATCAATCATGATATTTGTCCCTTGATCTTGTAAAACAAAACTATTTCCTTTTGATCCACTCGCCAATAACGCAAACTTCATCATAAATGTGGTACCCCATCACAATCTAAAAATTCACAAGCATTATGTCTTTCCCCATTCACTTTAAAATACATATGTACATGAGGACCTGTTGCTTGCCCCGTCATACCAATATGACCAATGACATCACCCTTAGCTACAATCGTACCTTCAGGTAAATCACAAGGAACATTTAAATGTCCATAATATGTTTCATAACCATTATTATGATTGATTACAACATAATTACCAGAAACGCTATTATATCCAACTTCTTCAATCACACCATTATCTGCAGCGTATACATCTCCCCAAGAGTTATATTGGTCTACAAAATCTGTTCCACGATGTCCATAATAACAGCCCCACATACAAGTAATACCCGCATTTTCTACAGGATAACGAAATGAACCTGTACCAACATCAGGTTGTGCTTTTGTTCCAACCGCAATTACTTCATTGCTGGCTTGTTTCGTTTCAACAGAAGATTCTAATGTACCACTAGTTAAAACACCGTTGATCCATTTTTCACTATATAATGCATTTCTAGAACCATTTACACCTTCTGTACGAACTTCATTTTCCCCTTGTGTCAATTCTTCATCTTGAATATATGTCGTATCATAATATACCGTTTCTTCACGTAATGTTTCTTTATAAACAACAACATCAATTGGTGATTCAAAGTAAGTTATACAAAGTTGTTCCCCTTCTTTTAAAATTTGATCGGTAGAAGAAATCTTATCACGATTGATATTCATAACTTGTGTCGCACTCAAACCATAGTTTTTTGCGCCAACACCCGCAACCGTATCATAAGCTTGTACAGTATAGTATTCTAATTCTGTGTTATTTCCATATTCAATGAATTGTAAAACAGAATCTTTTGTTGTGCGAATTTCATCAGCATATGCATATGCTTTTTCAAATGTAATAGTTTGTGAGATTGATAAACCAACATCCTTTGATCCATATGTTGTTAATGTTTGTTTTTCATTTGAAGATTGTGTCAATAATGAAATAGATGAAGAATCTACAAATAAAGATAAATAATCATTCATTGCTTCTTCATATAAGCTTTTATCTGAAACATAAACTTGTGCTTTCAATGATCCATTTTCTGAAATATTAATAACTGTACAACCTAATGTATATAAATTATTTTCATCAAAATACTGAAAGATGTCACTCGTTGCATCACTATAAGAATAATAGCTTTGTTCATCACTAATATAACAATCTCTACCAATATTCACTTCTGTATCAGGATAATCATTTTCATATTTATCTTGATAAACTTGTTTTAAATGTGCATCCAATCCTTTACGATCATTTAAAATTCCAATGAGTTGATCTTGATAATACACTTTATGAATCGTAATCGGTGCAGCGTGAATGGAAGTAACTGTTTGTGAAAACATCCCAACTGCATTTGTTGTATCCTGTCCTACCGTTACAAATGTAAATGTATGAAAAAAGATAGGTAGGCCTATGACGATCAAGACACTAATAATTGCACAGATGATAAATGTCATGATTTTTTTCATATGATTCCTCCCTATCTAAATCTTTTTATTCTACAGGTGCTAGATCCTGATCATTAGAAATATTGTACAGTGCATTTGTAGCACCTTCAAAGGCAACTACGACTCTACCTGTAGAACCATTTCTATGTTTAGCAATATTAATTTCTAATCTTTCACTGCCAGATTCTTTCGCTGCTTCTCTAGCATCTTCTTTATAGTAAGCTTCACGATATAACATCAAAACGATATCGGCATCCTGTTCAATGGCACCAGATTCACGCAAGTCAGATAACATTGGATGCTTATCTTCACGTTGTTCAACAGTACGTGATAACTGCGACAATGCGATGACAGGCACTTTTAGTTCACGTGCCAAAGACTTTAAACTTCTTGAAATATCAGATACTTCTTGTTGACGATTTTCTCCACTTCTACCAGATCCTGTAATTAACTGAATATAGTCGATCAATACAAGATTCAAACCATGTTCTGCTTGTAATCTTCTACATTTTGAAAAGATTTCAGGAATCTTGATACTAGAAGTATCATCAATATAAACAGGAAGTTTTCCTAAATCAGCCGCAGATTCATTAACTGCATTCCAATCCTCATTGGAAAGTCTACCTGTCTTGATTTTATCACCCGCAACATGAGAGCGTGCACTTAATAAACGCATACCCAATTGTTCTGCAGGCATTTCGAGTGAAAAGATTGCGACTGCTCCACCCGGATTATAATTGGCAACATTCATCGCCAAATTTAAGGCAACTGCTGTTTTTCCCATAGCAGGACGAGCCGCAAGAATTACAAGATCTCCTTTTTGAAATCCATGTAATGTATGATCCAACGCAACAAAACCGGTTTTATAACCTGTAATATCTGATTTATTTTCTGCCATCATTTGTACTTGTTGCATGACGGCATTCATGACATCTGTAGGATTACGGAATTCTGAAGTCTTACGATTTCTAGAAATATCTAAAACACTTTTTTCCGCATCATCTAAATATGTATCAATATCACTTGAATTCTCAAAACCATTTTCAACGATTTTCTCTGCAGCTTCAATCATTTTTCTCGCAACTGCTTTATCACGAATCAAATCAACATAACTTTTTGTATTATATGAAGTAACCGCAGCATCACTTAACTTCGTTAAATATTCAATGCCACCAGTTTCATTGATTAAATTCAAATCATTCAATCTTGTATATACAGTTGTTAAATCCGTTTGTTGACCACTATGATATAAAGCACTGGCTGCAGCGAATATCTTTCGATTCGCTTCAATGAAAAAATCTTCTTCGCTTAATCCTTCTTCCATCGCAATTCTTGTAGCAGAAGGATACACTAACATAGTACCTAATAAAGATGCTTCTGCTTCAGGTGCAGATGGCAATTGTCTAGGCATTACTTTTCACTCCCAATGAGTTTTACACGAATTGTTCCAATTACATTTTTATGTAATTCAATACGTACATTTGTTACACCTAATGTTTGAATTGGATTTGTATCTAAGATCTTTCTTTTATCAATATGAATACCTTGTTTATTCAATGATTCTGTAATTTGTTTTGTGGAAACAGAACCAAATACTCTACCAGATTCACCAGCTTTTACTGTAAAAGTAAGCATCATCTTTTCCATTTTCGCTGCTGTTTCTTTCGCTTCTTCAACTCTTTTTGCTTCTTCTGCAGCTTCTTGTGCTTTTTGTTCACCTAAAATTTCTAAAGATCTTTTACTTTCCGCAACTGCTAATCCTCTAGCAATTAAATAGTTTCTTCCATATCCATCAGAAACATCTACGATTTCTCCTCTTTTACCAACTTTTTTAACATCTTGTTTAAGAATTACTTTCATCGTCATTTTCCTCCATAAAATATTGATTAATTGCTTCTAACAAAGCATTTTTCATATCACTAACTTTCACTTTTGTTTTTTGTACTGCAGCAGCAGTCATATGACCACCACCACCCATACTTTCCATGATCAATTGCACATTGATTGATCCATCACTTCTAGCACTGATACCAACTTCATTTTCAGAACTAATGGATATTACAAAAGAAGCACGAACACCTTGTAGATCCAATAAAGAATCCGCAACTTGTGAAATCAAAGAACGAGATAACACACGATTTTCTACACTTGCGATAACAACACCATGATCATATTTTTCAGCATTTGTAGCAACTTCTGTTTTGATTGCGAATTCATCAAATGTATCTTTTAACCAAGCATTTGACTTAGAAATGTCTGCGCCCATATCTTTTAAAGCCGCTGCAGCTTCATACGTTCTAGTACCTGTTCTTACTCTCCATCTTTGTGTATCAACGACCATACCTGTTAACATCAATGTCGCAACAGTATCTGAAATATCAATCTTATTCGAAATATATGGAATCATTTCAGTAACAAGTTCACAAGCACTTGATGCTCCAGCTTCAATATAAACAAGCATTGGTTTTACACCAATTTCTGTTGCACGTCTATGATGATCAATGACAACGATCTTTTTCGCTTGTTCTAAAACTTTAGCACCATTCGATTGTTTGATATTATGATGGTCTGTCATGATGACCAATGTTTTATCTTGTAATTGATTCATCGCTTCACTATCTGTAATGAAATTAAATTGTTCTTTTAATTCTTTTTCATTTAGTTTTAGTGCTGCAGCTAATTTTTCTTCAATACCACCTGTTTTAGCGATGATAGAGACTGGTTTTCCTAAAGCAGTTACTATTTCACTCAATCCTAACGCAGAGCCAATACAGTCAAAATCCGCCATTTTATGTCCACAAATAATAACATTACTACTTTTAGAGATAACATCTCTTAACGCATGTGACATAACACGAACACGAACTCTACTACGCTTTTCATTTGCTTCAGAAGATCCACCATAGAACTTAATATCACCACCTACAGCTTGCACCGCAACTTGATCTCCACCTCTAGTTTGGGCTAGGTTCATTAAGTTCGCTGTCATTTCATCTAACACATCATATTCACTTGATCCCATCGCAAATACCATTGATAAGGTAATAGAAACTTCCATTTTCATAGATACTTTTCTAATTTTCGAAAGAACCGCAAAATGATCATCTACCATAGATTGATAAGATTTTTCATTCAAAATCAATAAATATTTTGAGTTATTCAAACGCTTCATCAATACATGATGTGCATTACAATATTCCACTAATGGAGCTCTTACACTCGCTGATATATTCGTAGCGTCTGCTTCATCTTCATATTGAACACTTTCTTCATAGTTATCAAAAGAAGCAAGACCTAACACTAGAATCTGATCGTTATATTTTTGTTGTAATTCAACAACTTTTGTAACATCTGTAAAGATCAATACTTGTGAATCTTCTTTTCTTGTAACTCGATATGTCTTATCATCTAACGTTACAGAAATATTATCTGTTTTTCCCGCAATCAAATCATCTGCCTCAGGAATCCAACCAAGTACACGATCTCCAACATGTTCAATGGAACGTTGTTTAAATAATGAACTCATCCATGTTACAACATAGTGATCATCATACATAACAATTCCTACACCACCTGTAACAAATGCAGCTTCAGTTACATCACCAAGTGTCGTTTTGACACGTGTATATCCATTTTTATAAGCTTCATCAAAATCCGAAACAATATAAATAGATAAAATTGCTTCAACAATTAATATAACAATCGCTAAAACATTAATTTCCTTTAATACATAACAAGAAACAAATAATACACATGCTTGTATTACAAGCAAGGAATACATGATCTTTCTAATTCTTTCCATCTTTAAACGCATGAGTAATATCTCCTTGTAATAATCTTTGATGTAAATCCGTTGTGATATATAAATATCCTACAATTGCAACTCCCATTGAAAGAAGTATAGATAATAATAAAGCGATGATGACACTAATTCCTTTCATATGAAATTGTAATTTCAAAACGATCATAATTGTAATCATCCCAAATATCACTAAATAAAATGTTAACGCTAATCCAAATCCTTGTAAGATCGACTGTATCATTTCATTTTCAAATGTATGCATCGAAGAATAATAGAACGCTACAACACCTAAAATCCCTAAATATCCACTCCACTTCGGAGGATAATAATCAGTAATCGGCGCCATTGGTTCAACATAGATCCTTAGTCGTTTTAACATCAAACGACTTAATACATGTGTTATAAAGCCTTCTAAAATACCACTAAAAATCGTTGAAACAATAATCATTGTCTTAATCATAGAAGTAATATCCATTGTTGTCGTTAAAGTTCTACCTGTTTGTTCTAAAACAGTTGTAAATAAATTTGAATACTCACTAACTTCTGCTTGTAAATCATATCCAAAGAAACTCGCAAAGACCAACATCGATAAAATATCCGCAATTACAGCTAATATCATTGTTCGAATCACTAGTTTTCTACTAGAAACTTTATCATGTAGACCACAACCATAGATGATTCCAATCAACATTTCACTCACGATATAAAATAAAGTTTGTGGTGTTCCTATGATGATCGTCAACAAAATAATTGCGACAAATAATACCCAACTATCTTTCCAACCATATTTTGTCCCATAAAATACCATTGGCAAAGGGATTGCCCAAATAAACGTCACTTCAATTAATCCAGCAGTTTGGCGATTGATTAATAGCAGTACGCCTATGATAGCTGCCATCATCGCTCCATCTGTAATCTTTCTAATATCTCTATTCATACTTCTTTATTTCCATTATAAAAACATTGCTTACGCAATTAGAATTATACCATTATTATTAAGATTTGTTGTGGCCTATATGAGGATTCCATTAAAGTGATCCATTTCATGTTGGATGATTTGTGCAGTATAGCCAGTATATTTCTTTGTATGTTTCTTGAAATTCATATCCAAATAACAAACTGTGATTTCATGATATCGTTCTGTTTGTCTTAAACCTTGCAAAGATAAACATCCTTCTTCACATTGATACGCACCTTTTTTCTTTGTGATAACTGGATTCACCATCAAACAAATTAATTTTCCATCATAAAAAACAATGATCTTCTTTAAGGAACCAATCATGTTCGCTGCCATTCCAACACATTCATTTCGATTTGCTTGTAATGTATCCATCATATCTTTCATGATTCCTACATCTTCTTTGGTTGCCTCTATACTTTTCTGTTGCAAGAAAAACACATCTTTAACAATTTCTTTGATCATGCTTTTTTCCTCTTTTTATATCTTCCATCAATCAATAATATAATCTTTCCATACAAATACATCACAATCACAATTAAAATACATTCCTTAATTACAATGTCATATCCTAATTGTTCAGAATCCAAAAATGCATATGGATATCCCGTATTCGTTAATAGTCCACACAACACCGAAACAATTCCATATAACATAAACGTAAACATATGCATCACAATAAACTTCTTATTGAAATGTCCTTTATGAGAAATAAGATATTCTAAAGTCACTAAAATTGGTAATACAACATGAAGCAATGTATATCCATAAGAAAGCCACCCTGTACTATTTTTATAGAAAGGTTGTAAGAATACCCATGTAAACAAACCACAAAACGTAATTCCTGCAACAAGAATAAACTTTAATAACGAAAAGAATACACCTTGTTTACGATTCCATATATATACACATTCCAAAAGATAATAAATGATTGCTAACAGTGCATAAACACATAACAAAGACGCAAATCTTCCATAAACAACACTACCATCAAAAACACCACTTACAAAAAGTAATGAAACAACGCTACAAAGCACTATCAATATATCAAATATCTTCTCTAACAATCTATTTTTCATAAATGATATTATAAAATAACATTGCACAGATTCAAATCATTGTCATAAAATGAAATACATATGAATCAAAAAGAATTTATACAAGGTTTCAAAGACGGAATTCCAATTGGTCTAGGATATTTCGCTGTTTCTTTTGCGTTAGGTATCGCAATGAAGAATGCAGGATTAACATGGATCGATGGTTTTTTTATGTCTTTATTAAATGTAGCGAGTGCAGGTGAATACGCTGGAACACAAGTCATTCTCTCTTCCGGAAGTTATTTTCAAATGATTTTAATGACTGCTATCGCAAATGCACGTTATATGTTGATGAGTTGTTCCTTATCTCAAAAATTAGATCCGCAAACAAAAACAAAACATCGTTTATTTATAGGATACGCAGTAACTGATGAATTATTTGGAATTGCTTATTCTAGAGATGGGTATTTAAATCCATTCTATTTTTATGGAGGTATGAGTGCTTCTATCCTTCCTTGGGCATTAGGTACATCTTGTGGAATCATTATGGGAAATATATTACCTTCTTCCATTGTTTCTGCTTTATCTGTTGCGCTATATGGAATGTTTCTAGCGATTATCATTCCACCTTCTAGAAAGAATCATGTCATATTAATTCTTGTTTTGATTTCTTTTCTTGCGAGTTACATTTGTACAGTAATTCCACTTCTATCACAAATTTCATCTGGTACAAGAATCATTCTATTAACGGTTTTCATTTCTAGTATTGCCGCAATTATAAAACCAATTCAGGAGGAAGAACATGACGCATAATATTACGATATATATTCTTGTTTCATTCCTAACAAGTTATTTGATTCGTGTATTACCATTAACTTTAATACGCAAACCAATCACTAATCCATTCATTCGTTCCTTCTTATATTATGTTCCTTATGTTACTTTAGCACTTATGACATTTCCAGCAATGATTCAATCCACCATTTCACCAATCGCAGGTACGATAGCACTTATCATAGGAATCCTGTTATCTTGGTTCGATTGTGGATTGCCAATTGTTGCCAGTGCGTGTTGTATAACTGTATTTATTTTAGAGTTATTCATATGAAAAGAGATGAGAAGTAAATTCCCATCTCTTTTAAAATCCTCCAATTGGAATAGAACCATCCATTTGTGTAACAACTGCTTTATATTGTTCATAAACTTCTTGATAATTCGATAAATGATCTTCATCCATTTGTGTAAAAGGAATCACATCAAAGTTATAACAATTAGAATCAAAATAACAATACATCAAATCTGTTTTTAGATCATCCAAAGAAATCTCTACTGTACCATCTGCGTATGTTGTTTTATGAATTGTTAAAGAAGCCATCATTTCAATTCGACTCAAATCATATTGTGCAGCTACAATATTTCCCATCGCATAAAAACAAATCGTCTTATGATCATTCAACCATTGTACTGGTTCAATACAATGCGGATGATTTCCAATGATGATATCTGCACCAGCATCTGCAATCTGTTGAGCAAGACTTGTTTGTTCATCATTTGGTGTTGTTTGATATTCATCACCCCAATGTATCGCAACAATCACAACATCAGCCATTGTTTTCGCTCTAGCAATCTTATCCAACATTTCTTGTTCATGGCCAGAATAACAAGTTACATAGTAAGATTCTTCTGGTTGTAGACCATTCATATCATGACAATAAGATAAAAAAGCATACTTGATTCCATTCATTTCACCCACAGGAATCGCATCATAATCTTCTTGTGATAAATACGTTCCATTCATGATGACGCCTTCCTTTTGATTCCAATAATTTACAGAATTCGTCAAACCATAAGTACCCATATCTAGACAATGATTATTCGCTGTAGAAACCAAATTAAATCCTAGGTTTGTCATATAATCACCCCAAGATTGTGGGCCATTAAATGTAGGATAGCCATGAATTCCCAAATCATCTCCACCTAAAATCGTTTCTTGGTTGTAGTAGCGAATATCATAATTCTGTGCAATCGCACCAATACGATCTAATAATGTAAATTGGTATGTACCATCTCCAACTGCTGCATCTCTTTCAATCGTTGTATGCAACAAAGCATCTCCAACCATAAACATCGAAGCACTTGTTGTAACTGGCTCTGCAGTTGGTGTAGGTGTACTAACAGCTTCTTCTTGTTGTTCTGGTTGTTCATCAGTTCCATGGAACAAATAATTCAAACCAAAAGCAGTTCCTAATGTAGCGACGACAAATAATGCAAACAACAATACTAACTTTAAAGCAACTCCTTTTTTCAATTTTCTTTTTGCCATAATCATTCCCCTTAAGCACTTCTATTGTACTTTAACATATAAAAGTTTTTCAATTTCTTCTTTCACAGTACGAAAACGATATACAACAACATAATTTCCTTTTTGCGTCGTATCAATCGAAGAAGGAAGAATCAACTCACCTTTCAATGAAGAAAAAGATTTCACATATGCCATTGGATCAAATGTTTCCCCACACTTTAAAACAACTTGATCACTTTTTAATTCTAAATAAGGTTTTTGTGTTTCTATTGGAAATAACGTAATCAACAACATCAAACAAGTAGCACAAAACAATGGTCTATATCTCTTCAGATCCATTTTTACTTTTTGCCCTGCTTCTAATTGCATTCTAATTTCATACATTCTTTCAAATGAAACTTCAGAATTCATGTATTTTTTGATTTGTTTCCATTTCATTCCATGTTCTAAACATAAACGTATTTCTCTCATTTGAAGATAGTTATATTCTCTAGATGCATAATATTTAATATCTTTTTCTTTTAATCCATGTTGAATTCCTAATTCAATTTCTTTTTTCTGTAAGAAAGTCAATTCTGATTCAAAACAAGCCATCACCATTTTTAACATAAAAAAGTCCTCATTACTATATTCACAAATGATTCTGAAAATCCTAAAATTATTTGGGAGAAATTTATATGATAAATGAAATGCAATTTTTAAAGAACATGGAATATATCCGTGTTGGCGGTTCAAAAGAAGAAGAAAAAGCCGCAAAATATATTCAAGATCAATTAAAAAATTTAGGTTTAAAATCAAAAATCGAAGAATTTCCTGTACATGATTCTGAAATTACAAAAGCCACTCTAGAAGTTACTTATCCTTATGAAGAATCTATTCCATGTACAGGTTATATGAACTCTGTATCTACAACATTAGAAAAAGAACTCTATTATCTCAGAAACAAAAATGATGAAAGAGAATTAAAAAATGTTAAAGATAAAATCGTTCTTTTAGATTCTGGTATGCCTTATTGGACATACAAAGATCTATTAGACAATGGTGCTGCAGGTTTTATCACAACAAACGGAAAATTACATGATGACGATACAGATATCGATCAAAAAGAAATTCGAGAACCACTTGAAAAATTAGGAAGATTACCAGGTATCAACATACATATTAAAGATGCCTATCAAATGATTACCAAACAAGCCCAAAAAGTAAAAATCACTTTAAAACAAAAAGACATTAAAGATCATAAATCTAGAAATGTAGTTTGTAAGATCAAAGGAAAAGATGATCAAATCATTGTATTTTCTGCACATTATGATTCTGTACCTTTATCCAAAGGAATTTATGATAACGCCTCTGGTGCCTTAACGATCTTAAAGATTGCGGAAGCTTTTTCAAAACAAACACCACAACATACACTCGTATTTGTTTGGTGTGGTAGCGAAGAAAGAGGTTTATTGGGTTCTCAAGCTTTCTGTAAAAAGCATAAGAAATCTCTAGAACAATATCGTCTCAATATCAACATTGATATGGTTGGTTCCCATTTAGGTGAATTTGATACACGTGTTTCCGCTGAAGATAAACTCGCGCATTATATTGATTATTTCTCAAGTGAAGTTGGTTTCGCTAACAAAGTAACGACTGGTGTATATCCAAGTGATTCTACTTCATTCGCTAATAGTGGCGTTCCTGCATTATCTTTCGCAAGAAATACAATGTTAGAACCAATTCATTGTAGATATGATGATATGACTACCATTAGTGAGAAAAACATCAAAGAAGATATTCAATTTATCATTCAATTTTCACAAAGAATGGCTAATAGTTGCATCATTCCTGTAAAAAAAGAAATCCCTGAAGAAATTCAAAAGAAACTAGATACATACAACTTCAAGAAACGTCCTTAATACATTTATTTTCGCGAAAAATTCTTATCTCGTGATGAAAGGAGTCACTTATGACAAAAAGCATCACGAAAGACTTGACCGTTCCCTATGGGAACGGCTTTACAATGCAAGCAGAAGAATTGAATTGTATGAAAGCACTGAAAGAAGTCTGCACAGAATTTGGAATTACGCGAAAAACGCTTTTCTACTATGACAAGATTGGTTTATTGAAACCAACACAAAGAATTGGTTCTCAAAACACTAAATACTATTCAGAAAAGAAATGCAAACAACTAAAAGAAATCATTGCGTATAAAGAAGCAGGTGTTCCATTAAAAACAATACAAATCTTGTTAAAAGAAACACCAGAGAAAAAGATTCTATTTCTAGAAGAGAATATCAAAACACTTCAGACAAACATTCTTTCTCAACAAACAAAGATTCAAAAAACAAAAGAGCTCATACAAAAGCTTAAGGAGAAACAAAAATGAAAAAATTCTATCAAGCAAACAAAAAAATCATCACGATCATTGGAATGGTCCTCATCGCAGTTGCATTCTTAGGAATTGGATTGAAAGTAGGAAATACAGGACCTACAACAGATGGTCAAACAACAAAGTTACGCTTTGAAAATATTGGTGAATTAGCTACGCAAAGTGCATACACAACAGAAGTCGAAGTAACAGATGATGATAAAAAGTTATTTGGTATCAGCCTTCCATTTACAGAAGCTAAACAAATCTATTCATACAACGTAAACATCAAAGCAGGTTATGATTTCACAAAGATTACATATGATGTCAATGAAGAAACAAAAGAAATCACTGTCACTTTACCAGAAGTTCAAACATTAAGTACAGAATTAGATACTAACTCATTCAAGATCTATCATGAACAAACTTCTGCATTCACACATATTGATCTAGAAACACAAAACAAAGCAATTTCTGAAATGTGTGAAAGAGCAGAACAAAGTGCAATCGAAAATGGTTTATATGAAAACGCAGAAAAAAATGCAGAACTTGTGCTCAAAGGTTTCTTCTCTTCTGCTTATGATCTAGACGAATACACATTAACATTCAAACAAAGCTAAAACAAAAGGTAGTTCAAGCTACCTTTTTATTTCCTTTATAGAATTTTCTATCTTTCCACATAATACGAACATCATTTGCTTGAAATATAATACAAGCTATGATTGCACACAAACCAATCGCACTAGAAGTATTCTTCTCAATATCTCCTACTTTAATGGAATGATTACAATAAACAAACATAAAAATACAAAAACACAAAAATAATACTTTTATAAAAACATATAAAATATAACTCAACTTTGTCTTATTCATGTTCACCATTCTCTTCATAACCTTATTATAACTAGTTATTTAAAGGTTATCAATAATATTTTTTCTTTCAATGCATTATTTATATGAGTTTGTTATAATGATTTGCGTTTGAAGGAGAAATTATGATTTTAGATTCCATTGATAAAGAATTACTTGCGTTATCTAAGCAAGCAGACGAAGAATTAAAAGAAGTTTATGACAAAATTGATGATATTTGTTTCTATAATTCCAACAGAATATTATCTGCATTTATTGAAAACAATGTATCCTATTCTGATTTTGCGGAAATGAATGGATATGGTGATTATGATGAAGGTAGAAATAAATTAGAAAAGATATTCGCAAGTGTATTAGGATGTGAAGATGCTTTGGTAAGACCACAGATCATGAGTGGTACAAATGCATTATTTCTTACATTTTCTGCATTATTAAAACATGGAGATACAATGATTTCTTTAACAGGAACACCATATGATTCCTTACAAGAAATGATTGGATTATGTGGAGAATCTTCACAATCTTTAAAAGCACACGGTGTCAAATACGAACAAATTGATTTAATTAATAATGAATTTGATGAAGAGAAGATCGTAGAAAGATTAAAAGAAAACAATGTAAAATTAGTAGAAATCCAACGTTCAAGAGGATATTCTTCTAGAAAATCATTAACAATTGAAAAGATCAAACATGTGATATCCGCAATTCGCAATGTCAACCAAGATGTTATTATCATGATTGATAACTGTTATGGAGAACTTGTTGAAAAACAAGAACCAGGACATGTAGGTGCAGATATTATTGTTGGTTCTTTAATGAAAAACCTAGGTGGAGGTATTGCTTCAACAGGTGGATATGTTGCGGGAAAAACAACTCTTATTGAAATGGTTGCAGAAAGATTAACAGCACCTGGAATTGGTAAAAATCAAGGGGCTAACTTCAATATGAACAATGCATTCTTCAAAGGAATCTTTATGGCACCAAATGCGGTAAAATGCGCTTTAAAAACTGCAGTTTTCTCTAGTTGGATGTTAGAAAAACTAGGTTACAACAACGTATCCCCAAAATGGAATGATGAAAGAACAGATATCATCCAAACCGTTGAATTAGGCTCAAAAGACAAACTCGTTCAATTCGCACAAGGTATCCAAGAATCTTCTCCAATTGATTCATTTGTACGTGTCATGCCTGCTCCAATGCCTGGATACCCATTCGATGAAGTCATGGCATGTGGTAGCTTTACAGAAGGAAGTACGATTGAATTAAGTGCTGATGCACCTGTCATTCCTCCATATACCCTCTACATGCAAGGTGGATTATCTACAGAGTATGGAAAACTATCCATCTTACTTGCCCTTACCAAAGCAAAGGAAGTTGATTAACAACTTCCTTTTTGTCCACCATCAATTCGAATAATTGTGTTATTAATATAATTTGCTTCATCGCTGATCAAAAACTTAACTAAATATGCTACTTCTTCTGGTTGTCCATATCTTTCAACCAGTATTTTTTTACATTCTTCTTCTAAGAAAGCTTCATCATAGCCATCTAGTTCACTTTCTGTTCCAATAAATCCTGGAGCGATTGCGTTAACATGCACATATGGAGCATATTGCATCGCTAAATCATGTGTTAATGCATTTAATGCTGCTTTACTCACATCATAATCAATACTCATAGGATAATATGTATTCATTCCATTTGTAGAAGAAATATTAATGATTCTTCCATATTCCTGTTCTAACATGTGATGATATACCCTTTTCGAACATTGATACGCACCAATGACATTAACATCTAATGTTCTCTTAAATTCCTCACTTGTTTTTAAATGAAATAAATTAGAAAGATCAATTGCTGCATTATTCACTAATATATCAACACCACCCAATGTATTTTCTATTTCACACACCATTTGATCAACACTCTTTTCATCAGAAACATCTGCTTGTATCGCTAGACAATTCACATCATATTGATCCAAAATCTCTTTTTGTAATACAAGTGCTTCTTTTTTTGAATGATGATAATTAATTACTACATCATACTGATTCTTCGCCAGTTCTTTGATGATTGCTTTACCAATTCCTCTACTAGAACCCGTTACTAATACTACTTTTCTTTTCATAACTATCAAAAAAGAGCTTAGAAATTAAGCTCTTGAAGAATACTTTCCATCAGATGTAGAAACAAGTACCTTTTCTCCTTCTTCAATAAATTGAGGAACTCTGAGAGATAAACCTGTATCAGTCACTGCATCTTTTGTTTGAGAAGATGGAGCACCCTTGATTGCTGGTGTTGTTTCCGCAATTGTTAATTCAACTTTATCAGGAACACCAATCGCTAATACTTGTCCTTCAAAAATTTGTAGAATGACATCCATACCTTCAATCAAGAAATATTTATTCATTCCAACTTGTGCTTCACTTAATTCATGTGTTTCATATGTTTCCATATCCATGAAGTAATAAGTGTCACCTGCAGAATAAGAATATTGTGCTGATTTCTTTTCAATCATTGCTGCTTCAAACTTTGTAGATGCGTTAAAGTTTCTTTCTTGTGTAGAACCAGTTTTTAAGTTCTTCATCTTTGTTTTTAAGATTGCTGCACCCTTACCTGGTTTTACGTGCATAAAATCAATTACTTGCCATGGGTCACCATCGACCATGACTGTTAAACCTGTTTTAAAATCTCCAGCTTCAATTGCCATATTTATACCACCTTTTTATAATCGCTAGTATTTTATCAATTAACACTGTTTTACGCAATATCTGCGGCTATATTCTTTGTCATTTCTACCTTTCGATTTCCAAAAATCAAACAAATCAACAACAAGAAACACGCAACAACGATCCATCCATATCCTAAAGAATACAAAGGTAAATATTCATTTAATAATTGAGAAAGTGCAGGAATTTGAATACCAATTTGTTCTAATGAATAGACAATACTAATCAAACTCGTACCCGTAATAACAACAGGATAAACATAACGATTTTCTTTCCAAAAATCATGTGTCATTCCTAACAAGATCAATACAATACTAATTGGATAGATTGCATTTAAAACTGGCACTGAAATACTTAAGATCGTATTTAATCCTAAATTACAAACAACAAATGAAAATCCAGTTATGATTAAAACCCATTTACGATAACTTACCTTTTCAAACTTTTGAGAAAAGAATAAAGAAATAGAATTGATGAGACCAACACATGTTGTTAAACAAGCTAATGTAAAGATTGCTGCTAACAATAAAGCACCTGCATTCCCAAACAATTGATAAACAATACATCTTAATGTCCACGCGCCATTACTTTGAATCTCATAAACACCAGAAGAACACATTCCCATATACGATAACATCATATAGATGATTGCGAGTATCGTTCCAGCAATACATCCAGCTTTGATTGCATAATTGATTTGCACTTTCTTTTCATTACATCCAAATGCTTTTAATGTTGTCGCAATCACAAGTCCAAAATTCAATGCCGCAATCGCATCCATTGTGTTATAACCTTCTGTAAAACCTTTCAAAAAAGGTAATTGATCATATGCCACTTGTGCTTGTGCGATTTCTTTTTGACCACCAATTAAGAAAGAAACAAACAAGAATAGTAATAGAAATAATAAACTTGGTGTTAGAAACTTCCCAATTCTTTCTACTAATTTATTTGGTGTCAAACAAAGCCATAAGGCAATCAAGAAAAAGACAAATGAATAAACCAACATCCAAAGAGTCGTATTAGCAGAACTAGATAAATATGGCGCAACAGCCATTTCAAAAGGAACTGAAGCAGCACGTGGAATACCAAGTCCTGGTCCAATTGCCAAATAGATGACAACCGCAAATACCAACCCAAAACGTTTCCCAACTTTTTGTCCTAAATAATCAAGTCCTCCAAATCTCGCTACAACGATAACTCCTAATATCGGAAGCACAACTGCAGTCACTAAAAATCCAGCCATCGCCCATATTGTTTGGCTTCCTGCATTTTGTCCAAGAAACGGTGGAAATATTAAATTTCCTGCTCCAAAAAATAATGAAAACAACATAAAACTCACAAGTAAAATTTGTCTTTTTCCTAATTTCATACTTTTTCCCTCCAACAAAAAAAACTCGCCTCAAACATGAGACGAGTCACTATTACCCGCGGTACCACTCAATTTGTAAGATATACATCTTACCACTTCAGACTCCAACAAGTCCTATGCACTAACGTAGCCTACACGAAGTTCTTTACTCATTTACATTTTCAAGAAACCCAGCTCAGAAGTGATAGGAAGATTCGTCGTTGTTTGTTAAGTTTCACCACCCCTTAACTCTCTACGAAACGTGGACGGTTCCGTCTTCATCATCGCTTTTCTTATCGAAGAAATACTAACATTTATTTTTCTGATGTGCAATTAAAAGATAGAATTCTTTTCTTCTGTATGAGATTTAATATATTTACTCCATTGGATATAACCATATGTTGTATTTGTGAAATATCCTAGTTTCAATACTAATAATACATATTGTCCAGATAAGATATTAATTACTGCTTCTAAGAATGCACAAATATACCAAGCAATCCATTGTTCTCTTAATCTAAAGAAAATAAACAAACCATTCGCTACACCAACTGCAGAAGCACATGCATCAATATATGTAATGATTGTTGCAAGTCTTTCATTACCATTTAAGAAATCTGTTTGAATATCTAATCCACTCAAGAAATAGCCAACAACAATTGTCCAAACAATGATTGCCACAATGATAAGCACTTCTTGATAACCCTTTAATCTACGTACTGCTGTTAATTCATCACTATCATCATCTTTATGCTTGCTCCAATTGATATAACTTAAGATATCAATTGGTAACCAGAAGAATAATGTTGTCGCAATTGTCGCAAAACGATACATCAATACTAAACAAGTACCAATTTCTGTAATTTCAACCAATACAGACACCAAAAAGTTATATCTAGATTGCTTTGAAATCAATAATTCACACAGAATATTTAAGAATGTATCTAATAGATACAACAACATGATAATGATTCCATTTACACCATTTGCACTCTCTTCTGGGAATAATACTGCTACAATCGTAGCCAATACCATGATAGAAAGAAACCATGATTTCTCATATGTAGTAAATGCTTTTGAGAAAACAAATACAATACTAACAGACAAGAATAGAATCAATAATGATGTTCCTAAATTAAAGATAGAGATTGTTTGATTTGCCATCACTTGATGATAGTTGTATTGAATCTCTGTGTCTGTTGGATCTGAATGATCAAAATACAATTTCACTCCTGATTCTGTTTCATATTCATATGCAGTAATAGAATCTTCATCTAAATTTACATAATCTTCATAAGAATACGCAATGACCATTTGTGCATCTTCATTTTCATATGTCACATCACAAACAGTAGAATCTTCATCATAATCTTCCTCATCTACATTTCTTTCCATTTGTAATTGTTGTACAAATTGAATATCCCCATATTCACTATGTACTTCTTTCAATCCAATAAAAAAAGAACTGATGGATCCAATCAATAATCCACACAAAATAAAAATAAATAATCTTCTAAGTTTTAAATTTGGTTCAATATATGATTTAATTTTGTTTAACATGAAAAACCCCCGAGATATTTTATACTTTTGTGTTATAGCCTTCAACTAATTTTATTTACTTCGCACAAAAAAAGCAGAAGATTTCCTTCTGCTAAATTTGAAATCTTAAATATTTCCTGTTAACCAAGCAAAAATGAAGAACAACGCAAATCCAAACAAATAGATCAAACCAATGATAGACATATATTTTAACCATGGTTTTACTTGATGTTCTTTATTATTTACCAATGTATAATTCATCAATCCAAAGAATGGTGTTGTGATAAATGAAGCAATCATCGCAAAACGTAACATTGTCGCAACATTACCAGAAAACAAATAAACGATGATCAAACCAATTCCAGAAGTCAACGTAATCCAAATATATAAATTCTTCTTAGAAGATTCTTTCTGATTTAATAACAATCTTAATGCTTCATCATTGGCTCTAGAATAGCCGTCAATGACCGTAATAACCGTTCCAAAAATACACAGAAACGCAATAAATGTAATCAATAAACGCGACCAATCACCAAATACAGATGCATACATATTAACAAATTGCGCAATATACGCAGCAGAAGCACTTAATACTTCTTCCCCAGACCCATATTGAATCAATGCGCCTAAAGCGCAAAAAATCAAAGCCAATATCGCTGTACTAATATATCCAACATTGAAATCAAACATTGCATCTTCTAATGACATATCCACTTGTTTTCTTTTTTCTACTTGCCACATAGAATTAATTGCGGATATTTCAATTGGACAAGGCATCCATCCCATCAAAGAAACAATAAATGGAAGTGCCGCCATACACCATGGTGAAGGCGCTTCAAAGTTTGGTGCATATTCACGATGTTGAAACAAAGCAATTACAACCGCTAAAACTGTCGCAATCGTTAATGCAGTCATGACCCATTTTGCCAATGAATCCAAAAAACGATATCCACCAATCAATAACATTGCCCAAATAATAACAATGATAATCGTTGTTAATTGGGAAATGTTTAATCCAAATCCATTTGGCGCAATATTATATAAGATTGCAGCACATAAGATTCCAACACCCGCAGTATTTACAATTGCCGAGAAAACATTTAATACGAAAAAGATAATTAACCATACTTTTCCTTTTTCTGCATATCCTTCAATCAAACTCTTTTGATTTTCCATTGTATATTGTGAACCAAATCGAAAGAATGGATATTTGAAAACATTGATTAAAACAATCAATAACGCTAATTGCCAACCATAGATTGCACCAGCTTGTGTGGAAGAAACAATGTGTGAACCTCCAACTGCCGCAGAAGCCATCAATATTCCAGGTCCTAATGCCCTGAATTTTGTTTTCCAATTAGATATTTGCCTTTTACTTTCACTCATAAAATCCCCTTTTCAAAATCCGTTCTATTATATTACAAAACGAAAAAGATTGACGTATGAATTCAATTTTACTATAATACTTGAGCGTGATGCACCAGTGGTGGAATGGCAGACACGTACGCTTGAGGGGCGTATGGAGAGATCCGTGCAAGTTCAAGTCTTGTCTGGTGCACGATAGTTCAGGTTGACTGAACTTTTTTTATACCAATTCAATAAAGCGCTTACAAATTATAATTATATAAAGTATAATTAATTTCTGTTAGGAGATTTTTCTATGTTAAAAATTGCAATATGTTGTGGTGGAGGTTTTTCCTCTAGTGCATTAGCCTTACATTTAGAACAAGAATCAAAAGAAAAAGGATTACATGATAGAGCACAATTCATCTTTATCCCAATCAATCATTTATTAGATCGTATGAATGAAGTAGATGTGGCAATGGTATGTCCACATATGGAATTCCAAGTCAGACATGATGCTCCAAAATATACGATTCCTGTAACGATCATTCCACCTAGACTTTATGGATTGATGCCAGCACTATCTTTCATTGAAGATGCAGAAGATATCTATGAACTATGGAAGAATGGAACAGCTAATATGGTAACTTTTCCTGATGAACCACGTCCATTAGCTGTCAAAAGAACAACTTCCCACCGCAGAATGTTAAATGGTGAAAAAACTGATTTCTCAAAGATTTCTACACATTAGAAATCTTTTTTTGTTATTGACTCTACATCTATTGTAGGGTTTATATTTATAACATGAAAAATAAAAATTTATTTAAAATTGGTGAAATTGCTGATATCTATGGAATCAGCGTACAAACACTTCGACATTACGAAAATCTAGGATTACTGCATCCTTCTTATATCGATCCTGATACACATTATCGTTATTATGGAATTGAACAAACAGAAGTATTAAATACCATCAGCTATTTACGCGCATTAGATACACCTCTAT
This sequence comes from Bifidobacteriaceae bacterium, assembly GCA_963661415.1. GTDB lineage: Bacteria > Bacillota_I > Bacilli_A > Erysipelotrichales > Erysipelotrichaceae > Bulleidia. The sequence goes on from CAVLCI010000004.1 coordinate 52,372, forward strand.
CTACTATTCGCTCCTTTCTTGAAAATCGTAACATTGATAAGATGGAAGAAATGTTGATCAATCAACAAAATGAGATTCAAAAAAAGATTACAATGTTACAAAACATGCAGAATATGGTACAAAAAAGATTAAAGATCTTAGATTCTGCAAAAACAAATACATTAGATGAAATCAAAGAAATTGAAGCACCTCCATTAAATTACATTTATCTGAAAAATCATGTTCAACCAAAAAATTATCTTGATCTAGAAACAAGTATCTTACAGTTAAAAAAAGAACAAAAACAATCCCTCGTATTTCTAGGAAATGTTGGTGTTGGTTTAAGTGAAGAACATTTATTAAATCAACAATATGAATATTATGATTATGTTTTTATTCTATTAAATGATCATTCATTTAAACAAGCCGAAAACATTCCTGCATCCACTACATTATCCATTCAATTCCAAGGAAGTCATACAAACGCAACCAATTCTTACAACAAACTATATGCGTATATGTTAGAACATCAGTGGATTCCAAATGGTTTCGCTAGAGAAATCACACTCATTGATGAAGGTTTAACAAATGATTCTTCACAATACGTAACAGAAATACAAATTCCAGTAAAGAAAGGAACATTATGACAAAAGACTTAACACAAGGAAATCTAATCAAAAATATATTTGTTTTTTCATTACCATTTTTATTCTCTTATTTCTTACAAACATTATATGGAATGGCAGATTTATTTATTGTTGGACAATATAATGGTGCTTCTTCTATTTCTGGTGTTTCTATTGGTTCACAAATCATGCATATGTTAACAGTCATGTTAGTTGGAATATGTATGGGCACAATAGTTATGATAGGAAGAAATGTTGGATCACATAATGAAAAAGGGATTTCTAAAACCATTGGAAATAGTATTACATTATTTACAATACTATCTGTCATTTTAGTGATTGTTTTATTACTTCTTTTAAATCCAATTGTTAATATAATGCAAACACCACTTGAAGCAATTGATGAAACAAAGAAATATTTATTGATATGTTTTATTGGTATTCCATTTATTATTGCTTACAATGTTATTTCTTCTATCTTTCGTGGACTAGGAGATTCTAAGACTCCAATGTATTTCATTATCATCGCATGTATCGCTAATATCGCATTAGATTATTTGTTTATTGGATGTTTTGATTTACACGCAAGTGGTGCTGCTTATGGAACGGTCATCGCACAAGCAATTTCTGTTGTTTGTTCTATTATTTCAATATCAAAAAGAAAACTCATTCAAATTCATAAAGAAGATTTAAAACTTGAAAAAGAATATTTTCAACCAATCTTAAAAACAGGCATACCAGTTTCTCTACAAGATGGGTTGATTCAAATATCTTTTTTGATCATTACAATGATTGCCAATCGTAGAGGGGTTGAAGTTTCTGCAGCAGTAGGTATTGTAGAAAAAATTATTTCTTTCTTATTCTTAGTTCCTTCTTCTATGTTATCAACGGTTTCTACTATTGCTTCTCAAGCAATTGGTGCAAACAAGAAAGAATTAGCACGTAAAGTTACGTTTATTTGCATTGGAATCGCTTTTACATTTGGAATTATCATTGGTATAGTATTTCAATTCATTGCTGAAAACGTATTAAGTCTTTTCACAAAAGAACAAAATGTTATCGCATTAGGAGCATCTTATATTCATTCTTATGTATTTGATTGTGCCATTGCAGGAATTCATTTCTGCTTTTCTGGATTCTATGTCGCTACAGGTTATTCCAAAATATCTTTTATTCAAAACATTTTATCTATTATTTTCATGAGAGTACCTGGTGCATATCTCGCATCAATCTATTTTCCAAACACCTTATTTCCAATGGGACTTGCCGCACCATTAGGTGGTGTTCTACAAGTTGTGATTTGTGTTATTTTCTTCATATATTTAAGAAAACAAGATAAAATATAAACATATGACAAATACAACAAATCTAGAAATTGAACGTAAATGGATGGTACAAGGATGGCCAACCATTGAACTTCCATTATTATTTACAGAAGAAATGAGACAAGGTTATATCTCTACACATCCTACTGTACGAATTCGTGAAGAAAATACGATTTTCTCAAATACAGAAGAAAAAACGATACAGGATCACTTCATTCTCTGCTTCAAATCTTCTGGAACGCTGACAAGAAAAGAAATTGAAATGGAAATTGAAAAAGATAAATTTAAGGACTTAGAAGATCTCATTCAATTTCCACTCATCAATAAAGTCAGAAATACTTACCTATTAAAAGATGGCTCTTATTTAGAAGTAAATCATGTTGATGAAGGATTACCATCTGAATTCTGGTATGCAGAAATTGAATTTACAAGTGAACAAGCAGCATTAACATTTCAACCAAGTACTGTAAATTTAGAAGACTATTTAGTAAATGACGTTACAAGTGAACCAAATCAATCTATGGCTGCTTATTGGGAAACAACAAGATTAGACAAATAACAAAAAAGTGGTGAACTCCTATCAAGGACTTAACCACTTTTTCATTTTTTAGAAAATGGGATTTTAGATTTCTTTCTTCCATAATCCATGAAGATTACAGTATTCATATGCAGCTAATACTGTTTCATCTTCACTTAAACAGAATGTTGTTTTTGGTTGATCTGTTGGTTTTAAATCATGTTTGATAAAACCTTTGTTTGTTTCTAAAACGATCCATTGAATATAATGTGCTTCACTCATTGGATGTTCTACAGAACCAACTGTAACAGCAACCACATTTCCTTCCACTTCTACAACAGGAACATGTTTCTCTGTAGCACCATCTGTTGTATTAGGAACTAATTCTTTCATTGTTTCACCACAGCATTTTGGAGTACATCCACTCTTTTCATTCATGAATGTAACAAAATTGCCACAACCTTCACAACGATAAAATTTCATATGATCACCTATTAATAATTTTCTTCGTGTACTTCAAAGTAACTTTGTGGATGTTTGCATACTGGACATACATCTGGAGCCTTCGTACCAATTACGATATGGCCACAGTTTCTGCATTCCCAAACAGATACGCCACTCTTTTCAAACACTTTCTTTTCTTCTACATTTTGAAGTAGTTTTCTATATCTTTCTTCATGATGTTTTTCAATTGCACCAACACCTCTGAATTGTTCAGCTAGATCATGAAAACCTTCTTCATCAGCTTCTTGCGCCATTCTTTCATACATATCTGTCCACTCAAAGTTTTCACCTTCAGCTGCAGCCTTTAAGTTTTCTTCTGTTGTACCAACGCCACCTAAAGCCTTGAACCATAGTTTTGCGTGTTCCTTTTCATTATCAGCTGTCTTTAAGAACAAAGCGGCAATTTGTTCATATCCAGCCTTTTTAGCAACACTTGCGAAATAAGTATATTTATTTCTTGCTTGCGATTCTCCAGCAAATGCTTCCCAGAGATTCTTTTCTGTTTTTGTACCTGCGTACTTATTTGTCATAGTTTTGTCCTCCTCTTGACTACTATTAATACTATATTAGCATTTTCATTCTAATAATAGTAGATTTTTCTATAATTTTTTGTATAATTTTGTCATGAAAGATAAAAACACTACATTCACAACAAATGTACATTACAAAGATGATACTTTTAAACTCTTTATTCAAGAAGAAGAAATGTGTCCTGATTCAAATTATCATTCTGTACAACATATTCATCCAGAATTAGAAATTATGTTCATTACAGAAGGATATCTTTACTATCACATTAATGGAAAAGATATTAAAGTTAACAAGAATCAAGTCATCTATGTAAACTCCAATCAAATGCATGCTTCTCACTTAAAAGAATCTACATATTGTAAATTCATTGTTTTGTTAATTCACCCAACTTTATTTTCATCTAATGCATATATTTATACAAAATACGCTAGACCAATCATAGAAAATCAAAATTTAGATTATTTCTTATTTCACGCAACAAATGAATTACAAAATATCTTTTATACAATGTTAAAAAATCAATCTATTAAATCCAAAGGATATCAGCTATCTTTAATTGGAGATGCCTATCATATTCTTCAACAAATCTATATTCATTCTGATGTTGATTCCATTGATACTTCTACTCAAAAATCCGATGATATCACTTCTCTAAATCAAATGACAACTTTTATTTATCATTGTTATGCAGATAAAATATCTCTAAATGATATTGCACAAATTGGAAATGTATCCATTTCTAAATGTTCAAGAATATTTAAACATTATATGCATCATTCTCCTATTGATTTTTTAAATCTGCATCGTTTAGAAGTCGCCTCTAATTTATTAAGAAATACAAATCAAAGTATTTCTGATATTTCTTTGTCTTGTGGATTTGATCAACAATCCTATTTCAATCGTATGTTTAAGAAAGAATATGGTTGTACACCTCTAAAATATAGAAAGAGTCCTGTCGATCAATTTGTACATTAACAATTTTTCGGTTATAATAATTGCACGCCGACTTAGCTTAGTTGGTAGAGCAATGCACTCGTAACGCATAGGTCGTAGGTTCAAGTCCTATAGTCGGCACTATCAAAAACTCCGCTAGAAATAGCGGTTTTTTTAATGTTTGATATCATTTCAAAAATAAAGAAAATCAGTATATTTTTCGTGTTTGTTGGAATTTTGTTGGAATCACACAAAAAAAGAATGATATTTCTACCATTCTATAATCTTTTTTCAAAGCCTCCATGAATCAATGAACCTTGTGATAAAGTTACAAAAGCATTAGGATCTGCTTCATGAATGATGTTATTTAATTGTTGTGTTTCATATTTATTAATTGCGACATATAAGATTTCTGTATCATTATCTGTATATGCACCTTTTCCATTCCAATACGTAACACCTCTTCCCATTGTATTCATAATAATATTTTTCATATCTTTATTCTTTGTGAATATCAAAGCAGTCACATTAATATTTTGAGAATGGAAATGATCTGCAATCGTATATAACAACCCAACAAAGATAATCGAATATAATATCGTAGTTAAATCTGTCCACAATAAACAAACACTAAACAAAATGATATTGAAATAAATAGATAACATCCCTGTTTTAAAATCAGGATGTTTTTTTACAATACAAACTGTTGCGATATCCATCCCACCACAACATCCACTCCCTTTCAGTGCTAGACCAACACCAATTCCACAAATGAGTGCCGCAAAGATGACATTCAATAACATATCTTCTACAACTGGTTGTTTTAAAGTAGGTAATAGTGACAAAAGAACTGTTTGTATAATTAAGGATAATATTGTTTTGATGCAAAATTCATGATGCATGATTTTTAACGCAACAATAAATAATGGAATATTTAACAACAAGTTAATGATTCCTAAAGTATTGATATGACTAGGAATCAAAACAAACATTCTCAAAAAATAATTGATAATTTGTGCTAAACCAATCAATCCACCAAAGTTGATTCCTGTTGGTGTAACAAATGCCCAGATACCAACAGTTAATAAAACTGAGCCTAAAATAACATTTCCATATTTTTTCATAACATGTCTATTATAATCTGATTTTCCAAAGAAAAACTATCCGATTTCTCAGATAGTTAAGCTTTCTTTTTATAAATGACGTTTCCAATTCCTTGAACAAGTTGTACGATCAGAATTAGAACGATGGAAGTAACAACTAGATAGCCAATATCATAAGCTTGATAGCCTTTACGGATTGCAATATCTCCTAATCCGCCACCACCAAGTGTACCAGCCATTGCACTTGCACCAATCATATTAATGATGAGAAGAACAACACCATTTATTAAACGTGGCACAGATTCTTTAAAATATACTCTAAAAATGATTTGCATATCTGTTGCACCAAATGACTTCGCTGCTTCAATAACACCTGCATCTGTTTCTCGCAATGCATTTTCAAATACACGAGCAATAAATGGAATAGCATAAATCGTTAATGGAACGATAGCTGCAGTTGTTCCGATGGATTTACCTGCAATAAATCTAGTAACTGGAATAACAATAACCATTAAGATAACAAATGGAAATGAACGAAATACATTTACAATCACATCTAAAATCCCATAAATAACACGATTTGGTTTTAAACCATCTTCAGCTGTTAACGTTAAGATAACCGCAGGAATAAAACCTAAGATTACCGCAATCAATGTAGAGAAAAACACCATGTAAAGTGTTTGCCATGTACCTTTTAAGATTACATCTACCATATTATAGAACCTCCCAAGCTACATTTTTGCTTTCTAAAAACGCAAATACTTTTTCTCTATCTTCTTCTTTGATATTTAAGATCAAAGAACCAAATACATTTGTTCTAAATTCTTCTAATTTTGCCCAACAAATTGAGAAATCAATTCCTAGTTCTCGTGCCATTTCTGTAATGACTGGTTCATCAGATGAATCATCCGTAAAGAACAATTGGACATTTACACCACTCTTTGGTAATGCTTGTCCTTCTTCACCTAAGAATTTCTTAATATCCTCTGTAGGCTTTACAAACAGTTCTTCTGGTTTTCCTTCAGCAAGAACAACACCATGTTTCAAGAAGGCAACACGTTCACAAATTTGTTTTACAACTTCCATTTGGTGTGTAACAACAACAATTGTAATACCTAGTTCTTCATTGATTTGTTTTAAAAGTTCTAAGATACCATGTGTAATTCTAGGATCTAAGGCAGAAGTTGCTTCATCACAAAGAAGGATCTTTGGATCATTGACTAACGCTCTAGCAATCGCAACTCTTTGTTTTTGACCACCAGATAAGTTACCTGGTCTTTCATGAATCTTTTCTTTTAAACCAACAAGTTCAATCAAATGTTCAATTTTTTGCTTATTTTCTGGCGTATTTGGATTTTCACCCCAAAAACGTAGAGGTAAAGCTACATTATCATAAACATCTAATCTAGAAAGAAGATTAAAATTTTGGAAAATCATTCCCATATTCTTTCTTAATTGTCTTAAAGCTTGTTTATCTGTTACATCAACTGTTTTTCCATCTACTGTAATCGTTCCACTTTCATAAGTTTCCAATCCATTAATGCAACGTAATAAAGTTGACTTACCAGCTCCAGACTGTCCTATGATTCCATAGATTTCTTTTTCATTAATATGGAGATTGATGTCTTTTAATACTTCTAAATCACCAAAGCTTTTTCTTACATTTACAAGATCAATCATAAATACGCTCCTGTTTCTTGACATAAATATTCAGAGGGAAGACCCTCTGAATATGTTTTTATTGTTTTGTTTCAATTAGTCTACTGCATTACCATTTTCATCGATGAATGAAGTAATTACAGAACCCTTATATGTGTCTTCGATATATTCCTTAACTTTGTCAGAAGTAATAGCTTTTACTAATGCCTTTGTCTTTTCTGTATCAAGGTTGTCTTCTTCAACTACAACATAGTTTGTTCTCTTAACGCTTGTTTCTGTATCAAAAGATTCAACATAGATTGCTGGATGAGAAGAAGGTAATTCAGCTTCTAATGCATAGTTACCATTTGCGACAACTGCATCTACATCTTCAAGTGTAAGTGGAACTTGTGCTGCTTCAACTGGTTGAATTACATATCCATGAGGATTCAATTCATCATTTCCATTGAATGTTGTTTCAGTAACACTGTCATCTGTACCTGGATCTTCTAATAGACCAGCTTGAACTAATACTCTTAAACCTCTATCTAAGTTATCTGTATCATTTGGAACAGAAATAGTTGCACCATCTTTAAGATCTTTAATATCTGTTAGAGTAGCAGAATAGATACCCATTGGTTCAATATGAACACCAACAGCAGCTGCTAAATGAAGTCCGTTGGATTCATTTTGATCATTCATGTATCCTAATGTTTGGAAATAGTTCGCATCTAATGAACCTTCTTCCAATGCTGTATTAGGTGTTACATAATCTGTGAATTCTGTAACTTCTAATGTCCAACCATCTTCTGCAAGAACATCTTTTACGACATCATTTAAGATTTCAGCATGTGGTACTGCTGTAGCACCAACACGAATTGTTTTGTCTTCACTAGAAGATGTTGTTGCTGTGGAAGTTGTGGAAGATGCTGAAGAGCATCCTACAAGTGTGCAAGCTAATGCTGCTGCTGCGATTTTTCTGATTGTGTTTTTCATTTTCATTTTCCTCCGTTTTTCTTTTTGCTTGAAGTAGGACGGGGTGATTTTGATTGCTCTAGAAACAAAAAACTACGCCCCTTAGATAAGGGCGTAGTATATTACGCTGTACCACCTTACTTTAAAATAACCTCACGATTATTTCCTCTTCAAGTACGCTGAATATCATCAGATATACTCTATGTCTATAACGGGACAGCCCGTCGTGATCTACAATATCGACCACGCAGCTCCAAGACCATTTTCACTTCATCTTTCCTTATCCTCTTTCAGCATATGAGGACTCTCTAAGAAGTTCCAATCAAGTTACTCTTCTCTTCATCGCTTGTATGTCTATTAGTTTACTCTTAGCTTTTAAATATGCAATACTTTTTTGTAATTTTTTTGTTTTATTACATTTTCTTTTATGAAAACTTTTTCATTTCTTTGTATCTTCAATGATTTCTAACAATTGTTCATGTTCGATATATCCTGGAATATAGCCTAAATATTCACCATCTGGTTGAATGATAAATGAACAAGGATACCCTGATACACCATACGCATTTGTCACAGATAAATCTGAATCAAACAATATTTCGAAAGAATATCCTGCATCTTCCATGTATTTTGTGATATAAGAAATATCCCCTTCTCCATTGACACCAGGTGCAGCAATCATTAATACCTTTGTATCTTCATCTGTATCTTGAATTTCTTTTAAAGAAGGAAATTCTTGATTGCAGTAATAACACCAAGTCCCAAAGAAGTTCACAATAATCGTTTTTCCTTTGTAATCTGATAAAGAATGTGATTTTCCATCCGCATCTTTTAATGTGAAATTTAAATCATCAATATCTAGCGTTTCTTTTTCTTCTGTT
>CAVLCI010000005.1:0-11956 GCA_963661415.1 Bifidobacteriaceae bacterium
TAATATTAAATCGCAAAACAATAAAGTACTTAAAAGCAATCTCCAACGATTTGTAGTACAATATTTGCATGTCTACGCATCTCTATACAAGAAGCTGTTATAGCTTATTAAATAGTACAATTCGTATTCAAGAATATGTGAAATATGCAGCTTCTTTAGGATATGAATCCATTGTGTTAACAGATCATAATGTCATGTATGGATCTGCTTGTTTTATGCATGCTTGTAAGCAAGCTAAGATACATGGAATTATTGGAATGGAAGTGGATTGTTTGTATCATGATGAAGTTGTTCCATTTTTATTATTATCTAAAGATAATAAAGGATATGTTGATTTGATGCATCTATCTTCTTACTTGAATGAAGAAAGTTCTACTTGTACCTTACAACAATTACAACAAGCTACTTCACATTGTCATTTGATCGTATTTGGAGAAGGTGGATGGTTGGATCATGATCTAACACAAAAACAAACAGAAGAAATCAAAAATAAATTATTGATTTTAAAAGAAGATTTTAAAGAATTTGATATTGCTTTATCTTATAATGATTCTTTATTTTGGAAAGAAAGAAATGTTCTGTTGAAAAGAATTGCACAAACGTTTCAAATATCAACTGTTGCATTACATAAGATCTATTATTTAAAAAAAGAAGATACAAAAGCTTTTCAGATTTTAAGATGCATGTCAGAAAATAAGACAATTGACGATGCTTCCATTCCTGAAATCAAAGGTAGATATTATTTAACAAAAGAAGAAATGCAACAATTGTATGACGCAGATGATTTAAAAAGAAGTGATGAGATTGCACAAATGTGCCATGCGGATTATGAAATCCCAAAAACATCTTTACCAACTTATCCAATCAAAGAAGATGTAGAACCTAAAGTTTATTTAACAGAACTTTGTAAAGCAGGATTGAAAAAAAGATTACATGGAAAAGAAGATAAAACATATTCACAAAGATTAATGTACGAATTATCTGTCATCATTCGAATGCATTTTGAAAATTATTTTTTAATTGTATATGACTTTATATGTCATGCAAGAAAAAATGGAATTTATATTGGACCTGGTAGAGGAAGTGCTGCAGGAAGTTTAGTTGCGTATTGTTTAGGGATTACAATGATTGATCCATTACAATATGGATTATTATTTGAACGTTTCTTAAATCCAGAACGTATTTCTATGCCTGATATTGATGTGGATATTCCAGATAAAGATCGTAGTAAGGTCATAGACTATGTATATCAAAAGTATGGGGAAGATCATGTATGTAATATCGTTACTTATGGTACATTAGCTGCAAAGATGGTCATTCGAGAAGTTGCCAAAGTATTAAATTTATATTCTCGTGAAATTGATGCAATCATAAAATGTATTCCTAATAAACCAAAAATGACACTCCAAAAAGCGTATGATACTTCACCTCGTTTTAAACAATTGATTCATTCAAAAGATCGTTATATTCAATTATTTGAAATCAGTAAAAAATTAGAAGGTTTACCACATCATACAAGTGTACATGCGGGCGGAATATTATTATCTAAAGATGTTATTAATGATGTTGTTCCTACAACTCGTGAAGCTTCTTCTTTAAAGACATCTCAATATTCTATGGAATATTTAGAAGAAAGAGGTCTCATTAAAATGGATCTACTTGGCCTTAGAAATTTATCTATTATTGATGAAATCGTCAAAAAGATCCAAATCAGAGAACCACAATTTCAAATTATGAATATTCCAATGGATGATACAAAAACATATGAAGTATTTTCGAGTGCGAATACATTAGGTATCTTCCAATTTGAAAGTGAAGGTATGCGAAATCTATTAAGAAGATTACAACCTAAAAACATTCAAGAAGTGGCAGATGCAATGGCATTATATCGACCTGGACCTATGGATCATATCAATACGTATCTTAAGAATAAACAAGATCCTTCTTCTATTTCTTATGCATCAAAAGATGTTTATGACGTTTTAAAAGAAACATATGGTGTCATGATCTATCAAGATCAAATTATGTTGATTGCTAGAAATGTTGCTGGATTTTCTTTAGGAAAAGCTGATATTTTACGAAAAGCTATTTCTAAAAAGAAAGAAGATGAATTGATTAATCTGAAACAAGATTTTATATCTGGTGCGATGCAAAATGGATATACAAATGATATAGCTGTTCAATTGTATGAAGATATTGAAAAGTTTGCGGCATATGGTTATAACAAATCTCATGCGATTGCTTATTCTTATATCGCATATCAATTAGCTTATTTAAAAGCAAATTATCCATTTGACTTTTATGCATCATTATTGAATAGTGTGATTTCAGATTCCAACAAAACATCACGTTATGTCGATGAATGCAAAAGAAGACATATTATGATTTATTATCCAAGTGTAAATGAAAGTTTAAGTGTCTATAAATTTGAAAAGAATGGTTTAAGAATTCCTTTATCCATGATTCAAAATGTTGGTACACTTGTTTCAGATCAAATCGTTTTAGAAAGAGAAAAAAATGGAAAATATCTAGATTTCTTTGATTTTGTCGCTAGATGTAATTTATATAACATTCAAGAAGATCAAATTACATCAATGATTGATGCAGGTGCTTGTGATTGTTTTGAGGAAACAAGAGTAACACTAAAATCTATCATGGAGAAAGCACGCTCTTATGCTGATGTTGTGAAAGTGAAAAAAGATGGCAAATATTATGTGGATGCTTCTTTAGTGAGTAAACCAACTTACATTCAACGTGCTGAAAATGATGAAGTTCGTGAAGAATATGAAAGAAATGCATTAGGTTTTACATTAGGGTCTTCCTATATTTGTAAAGTACGTGAAGCAAATCATATTGAAGCACCATCTTTATCTCATATTGCGATGATGCAAGGTAAAATTTATGGATTTGCACAAATTAAAGATGTGAGAAAACATCGTACAAAAAAAGGAAGTATGATGGCATTTTTAAAATTGAGTGATGAAACAGGAGAAATGGATATGATGGTCATGCCAAAACAATATGAACAATATAGTTCATCACTTGTAAAAGGTGTGTTTATATTATTCCATGCTAGAATACAAGAAGATCGATCAATGATCTGTGATACGATAAAATTTTATAAAAGATAGCAATGAAAGGAACAAAGTTATGAGAATATTAATTGTTGATGATGAAGCAAATATCAGAGAAGTTGTTAGAGAATATTGTGAATTATCTGGTTATGAAGCAGAAGAAGCAAAAGATGGTGTAGAAGCAATTGATAAAGTGAAAAATACACATTATGATTGTGTTATTTTAGATGTGATGATGCCTACATTAGATGGTTTTTCTGCATGTAAAGAAATTAAAAAAATACAAGATGTTCCAATCATTATGCTAAGTGCTAGAACAGAAGAATATGATAAGTTATATGCTTTTGGACTTGGTATTGATGATTATGTCATTAAACCATTTTCTCCAAAAGAATTGATGGCAAGAGTGAAAGTTGTACTAGAACGAGGTGCACATCATGAAAAGAATCAAATCGTATATGAAGGACTAGTCATTGATTTGTTAGGTAGAACGGTCAGTGTAGATGGACAACGTGTTACATTAACACCAAAAGAAATCGATTTATTAATATATCTCATGAATAATAAAAATATTGCTTTAAGTAGACAAAAGCTATTAGAAGAAGTTTGGAATTATGATTATTTTGGAGATGATAGAACTGTCGATACCCACATTAAAATGTTAAGACATAACATTGGTGTTTATCGTGATCATATCGTTACTGTTAGAGGAATGGGGTATAAATTTGAAGCTTGATCGCAATGGAATTCGATTTCGTTTTTGGCTTGTATTTTTCTTATTAGCTGTTGGAATTACAGTGTTTATTGGAATTCTACAAATTGGTTTTATCCGCCCTTATTATAGGAATAATAAAATCAAATCAATGAATACAGTCGCAAATGAAATTACAAATGATATTATTTTGACTACAACAGATGATTCAATTGCGCAAGCATTGCGTACGACTGTAGATAATGATGTTTGTGTACAAATCTATAACACGAGTGGCAAACAAGTTTATTCTGCAGATTCTTTAGGATCTGGGTGTCTTTTAAACACGTCTTCTTTTCAAAATAATTTAGATTTATCTTCTTTAGAAGATTCGTTTCAACAAAATGGAAATGAATATTCTTATTTTGAAACTAATGAATCTACAGGTCAAGAAATGATTGTCTATGGAAGAAAGATCGTTTCTTCATTAGCTAGTTATTATATGTATGTTAATGCACCTCTAGAACCAGTAGATTCTGTTGTTACATTTTTTTCTCAACAATATGGTATTTATACACTCATTGCGATCATTATTGCGTCTTTTTTAGCGTTGTATATTTCTAATACGATTACACAGCCAATCGTACGTATGAAAATTGAGGCACAAAAACTTGCACAGGCAAATTATGATGTTACTTTTACAGGTGGCTCATTTACAGAAACAAAAGAACTTGCGGCTACATTGAATGATACGAAAGATAAACTCGCAAAAATAGATGAAATGAGAAGAGATCTAATAGCCAATGTATCGCATGATATTCGTACACCATTAACCGATATTCGTGCCTATGCTGAAATGATTCGTGATATTTCAGGAGATAATGCAGAAAAGAGAAACAAACACTTAGAAGTCATTATTCATGAAACAGAATATATGTCACGTTTGATTAATGATATGAGTGAATTATCTAGAATGCAAAGTGGAAACGAAAATGTACATCGAGAGAATATTGATCTAGTTGAAATTATTTATGAAGTTGTACAAATTAATGAATCTTTATTAAGAAAAGGGAATCTTAAAATTGAAATTGATGTTCCAGAAGAATTAACGATGTATTTTGATAAAGTAAAAATGGCACAAGTCGTATCTAACTACTTAACAAATGCGATCAAGCATTCACCAACTGGAAAGAAGATCATTATTCGTGCGTTTATTAAAGAAGACGAAGAAACTGTACGTTTTGAAGTGATTGATGAAGGGGAAGGAATTCCAAAAGAAGAATTGCCATATATTTGGGATCGTTACCAAAAATCATCTAGAACATTCCAAAGAAGTATGACAAATACAGGATTAGGATTATCTATTGTTAAGGCAATAGCGATTACATATGGTGCACATGTGGGTGTTGTATCAGAAGTTGGAAAGGGATCTACATTTTATTTTGAATTAAGGGAAACACATGAAGCTTGATTATTTAAATGGAACAAATTACAGTATCTATCAACCAGATGATATGTATCATTTTAATTCTGATACAGAATTATTAGGTAGATTTATGCATATTCATAAGAATGATCGTGTACTAGATATTGGATGCAATAATGGTGCATTACTTTACTATGCAAAAGAAAAGAACGCAAAAAGCTTATGTGGAATTGATTTGTTTGAAGAAGTGATTGAAAACGCAAGAATGAATTTTGAAAGAAATGAAGTTGAAGTAGAGTTACATGTTTGTTCTTTACAACAATTTATACATGAACAATTTAATGTCATTGTATGCAATCCACCATACTTCAATACACAAAATGAGCAATTAAAAAATCAAAATGAATTTATCAAAGCCGCAAGACATGAAGAATTTCTAACATTAGATGTTTTATTTGAAAATGTAAAAAGATTATTAAAATCTAATGGTTCTTTTAATATGGTATATCGACCAGACAGAATATCTGAAGTCATACAATGTGCGAATCAATATGGTTTTTCTATTAAAAGAATGCGACTTGCGTATGCTTCAATACAAAAATGTGCCAAAACGGTTTTGTTTGAATTTGTAACAAATAAAAATACAACAATGATTGTTGAAGAACCAGCGTTTTTGAATGATCGTAATAGTTTTGGATGGAAAGGAATACAAAAAAGATGACAGGATTGATTACTATTTTATTTGTACTTTCATTAACTGTATTTTTGTTTTGTATTTACTTTTTGGTAAAGTATCATGATCAAGTAAAGATGCCTTCTATTCCTCCATTTATTTCTTCCAACAATTATGTTGATCAAATGAAACAACAAATGGATTATGAAAGTATTTATCAACGTATAAAAGAATCTATTACGTTAAAGTATCCAGAAATCAATATGTTGTTTGATGAATATTCTTGTAAGAATGCATATATTTTGCATTTTAAAGGGAATTCTAGAAATTCAAAACATGTTGTATATGTACTTCGCAATGAAGCTTATAGAGATGCTTTTCTAGCAACGATTGAGGATTTTATAGAAGAAGCAAGAACTCCAAAGTATGGAATTATCATCGTTCTTCCATTTACTTCAGACAATCGAGAATTCTTATCTGTCATTCAACAAAAACAAATTGAATTGCAATATATTTATACTGATGAATCCTCAATGTATTCCTTTCCGCATGTAAATGGAATGAATGCATTGGTCACAATTGGTAGAAAACCATATGTTTGTTTTGATATTGAAAATGATACAAATGAATATGATTGGTTAGCAGATTTAAATAGTCAATTATTTGAACCTGTTTATACAAAAGAAACATATCCAACGATTCAATCAATTCGACATTTATTACCAATGGATATAAAGCTTGCATCTTATTTTTATCCTATATTTAAAACAACTGTTATGAAAGAAATCTTATACTTATATCCAGAATTTTCTTATTTGTTTTATCCAGCAATAGAAAAAAAGGGGAATCAAGTCGTTCTTTATGCACCAAATCAAGATTCTTTACACCAAAGTATATCTGTTTTAAAAAAACACGCACAAGATCACAATATTATATTGAAACAAGTGAAGATCAATCAAAACACAAACGCAATGAATGTAAAGAAGCAAGATTATCAATGTATTACTAAAATCATTCGAAATAATTATGATGTAGAAAATATCATTCCAATCTATCTAGCGAGTGATTCTGATTACAAAATGAATGTACCTATCCTTTCATTTCATCCATTTTATCAAAATACTATGGTTTCTTTTTTGAAAACAAAACAATTTTATATCAAACTATTAGAGCTTAGGTCTAATACATGATATATTAGATGTCAAAGTTGAGTTATGTTATGGTTTATGATGAGTTAAAAAAAGAAGTTGAAAGAATATCTAAATTATCCTTGTTGGAACAAGAACAATATTATTTATCTGTGATAGAAGAAAATGCAGATAAATTAGATGTTTTTGTTGCGGCAAGTTTTTATTTAGCGAAAGTATATTATTTTCATGGAGATTTTTCAAAAGTAAAACAAATTCTTTTACCAATTGTGATTGAATATCAAAAGTATCCACACGTATATGAAGTGTTATCTATTTTTAATTTGATTGGTGTTGTTCATTATTATGATGGTTTATATGTATTATCTCGTTATTACAATGAAAAAGCTTTAGAAATTGCAATCCAATATGATGAAAAACTTCGTTATACATTTGAATATAATAATATTTCTATTACATATATTAGTGAGAATAATTATGAAGAAGCATTAAAATACATTTTAAAAGCGAAAGAATATTTGCCATATTCAGATTCTTATTTAGGTGCTTATGTTTATTTGAATTTGGGTGTGACATATATGAATTTACATCGTTTAGAGGAAGCATATGATGCATATTTAATTGGAATCAATGAATATCATGGAAGAGATACGATTGAATATGATTATGATTCTTTTGCGATGCAATTATTTTTAGAAATGGGAGATTATGAACAATATTCAAAATGGAGAGCAGAAACGATATCTAAACTAGAGGAGATGGATGCTCCTGAATATATTGATTCTTGTTTCTTTTTATTTGATTGCTCTTTCATAGAAAATGATACTGCTTCTTGTAAAGAGATGCTTTCTTATATGGATCGTTATATGGAATTTCATAAAAAGGAAATGCGTGTTGGCTTGTTGATTGAAAAGAAGCGTTATGAGTTTGGAAAGAAGATACAAGATAAAGATATTATGTTCCAAGCTTTAGAAAAGAAGAATGCATATTATGAAAAATTATATGAGGAATCTCAAATTCAAAGTGGTGAAGATATGGATCGTTACTTTGATATGAGTAAGAAACTTCAAAAATCATATTTTAATGAATTGAAGGCAAATCACGCTAAAACGGAATTCTTATCCAATATGTCACATGATATTCGTACACCAATCAATGGCATTTTAGGAATGTTACAAATCATACGTTCTAATCCAAATGATGAACAAAGAGTACAAGATGCTTATAACAAAATATGGGCAAGTAGTGAACACTTATTATCGTTGGTGAATGATATTTTAGATATGAGTAAATTAGAATCAGATTCATTTGATATTGAAAATAAACCATTTGATGTAGATGAAGTATTAGATCAAGTAAAACTTATTTGTTTATCACAAATTGGAAAGAATCAAATATCTCTTGTACAAAAAAGAAATATTCAACATAAACAATTGATTGGAAGTTCTATTTACTTAGAAAAAATATTACTCAATCTTTTTAGTAATGCTGTGAAATATAATAAAGCGCATGGTTCTATTTATACATGTGTGAATGAAATTGAAGAAGATGATGAACATATTACTTTAGAATTTATTACACAAGATACTGGAATTGGAATGACGAAAGAGTTCATTGAAAATAAACTGTTTAAAACATTTGCCAGTGAAAGTACAAGACAAGATAGTACAGGTCTAGGAATGGCAATCGTACATGAACTTGTATCTAAATTACATGGCTCAATTGAAGTGGANNNTGAAGTGGATGTTGGTACAAAATTCCGTGTTCTATTACCATTTCAAATCAATCATAATGAAATACAAACAAATGATAAACTACAAGAACAAGAAGATTTATCAAATTTAAACATATTGGTTGTAGAAGATAATACGTTAAACATGGAAATCGTTCATTTTATGTTAGAAAACTATAAAGCCAACGTATTTGAGGCAAAGAATGGTTTAGAAGCAGTGAATAAAATGAAGGAAGACAACCACTCAATTGATATTGTTTTGATGGATCTAACAATGCCTGTTATGGATGGCTTTGCCGCAACGACAGAAATTCGTAAGTTTGATCAACAAACACCAATACTCGCAATGAGTGCGAATGCATATGCACAAGATGTACAGAAATGTTTAGATGTTGGAATGAATGGACATATTAGTAAACCACTTTATATGGAAGATTTATTAATTAAAATAATTGAAGTAATAAATCATTGAGATTTCATCTATCAATAATTGATAGATGATTTTTTTGAAACGATAAAAATTTTAAAAAATTAAAATTATTTAACTAATAAAAGAATATGATTCATAACAGTTATTTAATGGTAATGACAATCTTAAAAAGTGGTTATTAACCAGTAATTGAAAATGCATAATTTTGCATAAACTAGCGAAAAAATGAGCTTTTTATTTCCTTGACTTTTTGAATTCGGGGGGGGTAGAATACACCTACGAAAGAGGGGAGACAATATGAAAAAGATCATTTCTCGTATTGCTAGAACAATGTCAGTAGTGGCATTGTCTGTAGCGACTTGTGTGTCTGGTTTATGTGTTCCTGTCGTTGCAGAAACGACTGCTGGAACAATGTATACAGATGAAGATGGGAATTACTATTATGAACCATTAGAACAAGGAAAATATTCTAACGGTGATTATACTGTTACAAAAGTATCTCATAGTACAGATGGTGCTGGAGTTACTGATGGTATTATTGATGGAGCTATTGCGGATGGACAGAGTTATTCTTGGTCCATGGAAGAAGAGGGAGACTACGTTTATATTGGAACGTGTTATAACTCAACATATTATATTTACTACAACAAGATATCAAGTTCTTTAAAGACATTCCAAACTAATGGAATTATTGATACAAAAGTTGATGTTGAAAGCACAACAAAAGAAATTTTGCGTGTGATGTTTGGTACAGATTCTTTTGATAGTGAAGTATTTTCGCCTACTGCTTGGGATCCAGTCATCATGGCTGTGAATAAAAAGACAGGTGAAGCTAAAATTATCTTTAGAGAAAGTGAAATCAGAAAAGATCATCCAGAAATGTTTAAAGATCCAAGGTCGGGATATATCTATAATGCTTTATCTGGTTACAGAATGGCAGTCAAATATAATGGAAAGATCTATTTTGCTGGTATGGGTAGTCCAACAGCTACTTTAGTAGAAGTTGATCCTGAGACAAACGATGCACAAATTGTTTATTACAATAGAAATGTGACTAGTAATAAAGATTATGGAAGTGTATCTTGTGGAGTACATGGATTACTTGTTTATGATAATGAAATCTTAATGTGTTTAGCTACTAGTGATCTCAGTCAATTTGATGAAACAGCAGATAATGTTCCTGGAGCTATTATCGTTGGTAGTTCAGATCCTTCCGCAGAATTAACTTCATGGAGAACTGTTGCAACTTCAAAAGACTTTGATGATTTACCAGCTGTAATGCAAATAGATGGCTTAAATGGTGGTGGTATCTGGGATATCATTGAATACAATGGAAAATTATATGTAACAATCGTTACAGATAAAACTGATAAAGAAACAAGTGTTACAAATAAACAAGGCTTTGCATTATATTCTGGAACAAAACAAACAGATGGTTCATTTGTTTGGGAACAAATTGCAGGTGACAATGAAAGTAGTAAATTACCATTTGGATTTGGTGTTTCCTATTCTATGTCATGTAATATGTGGACATATGACGGATATTTATATTTAGGAACATATAATGATCCAATGATTGATTTGATGTCTGTAGCAGTTTCAGGTGATTTTGAAGATTTATATAATGATTTAGATCATTCTATTTATCTATATCGTATGGACGAAAATGGAAACTTTGAACAAGTTGCTGGTAAGGATGATAATCCAGAATTTCCTGATGGGCCAATTGGTAATTTAGGTGCTGGCTTAGGTAACAATTCTAACCAATATTGTTGGAGATTTGGTGAACATGATGGTGAATTATATATTGGAACATATGATACTTCAACATTAACATACATGTTTACTCAATTAACAGACGGACAAGTTTCTACTTTATCTGATGAAGAAATTCAAGGAAGAGCGAATGAACTATTAAGTGCATTAATGCATGTAATGGAAACTGATAATGAATTATTAAAACAATTCTTATCAAAAACGATTTTTTCTAAGACAACACAGAAATTGTTCCAAAAGTTATCTGGTGGTGCAACAGGACTTTCAAAAGATTGGAATCCAGTTCCAAATTATTTGAAAACATTAAAAGAATATGAAAGTTTTAAAGATTTGATCAATGGAAAAATTGACGCAATATCTTTAACGGATACAGATTCATCTAATAATGATTTAACAGATGTTCTCAATGAAGTATTAGAAGAAGATGATGAATTAGGTATTTCTATTGATGATTATTTGGAATCATTAGATGAAGAAGAACTTATTGATTTCTATTCTTATGCTTATCCAGAGGAAGCAGTAGAAAATACAAGTTTATTTGATGGAACAGATACAGCGCGTTTATCAAGTATTAAAGATAAGTTAAAACAAAAGTTGAAAGAACTTGTATCTGATTTATTTGAACAAACAGATAAGGTTTTCTATGATGATAACTTACATAACTTTGTATATTATTTTGGTACAAACTATTACGCACAAAGTTGTGAAAAAGGATTTGATTTATTGGTTTCTAATGATGGTGTGAATTTTGATGCAATCACAAGAAATGGATTTGGTGATGAAACAAACCATGGTCTAAGAACGATTTGTTCAACAACTACTGGATTATTTATGGGAACTGCAAATCCTTTCCACTCAACACAATTGTGGAAGTTAACGACAAAGGATGATATTGAACCAACTGAGAGTCCTGATCCAGATCCTACAACAACACCAACGACTTCTCCAGATCCAACAACGACTCCTACGACTAGTCCTGAACCAACTGTTAGTCCAACACCAACAA